>DATGQM010000248.1:0-2104 GCA_035304205.1 Arenibacter sp.
CCGAGGGCGAAGGCGGATCGTTTTACAAGGATTCCAAGAAAGAGGCAGAAAGAAAAGAAACCCACCAGCTTTACAAAATAGGCCAAGAGATATTCCAGATCGGAAAAAATGATAGATATTTCCGTATAATCGGAATAGAAAAGCCCTAAAATCAGGGAAACCAAGAAGACAAACAGGGTAGATATTATAGAGAAGACGAATACGGTAAGGAATTTGGATGCAATGAACTCCTTCTTGCTGAGTCCGTCTATCAGATTCTGTTTTATGGTCTTATTGCTATATTCGTTGGCCATCATGGAAACGATTACTATGGCAAAAAATAATTTCAATCCACCTGCGATCCAAGTGTTCAGGTGCCAGATATAAGGGAAATTAAAGACTCCCTGTTCCGCAACATGGAACTGCACGGGACCTATATCAAACTTTATGGCCGCTATTAGGGCCATACAGACGATAAGGGTAAAATAGGCAATGATCAGGATCTTACTGGCCCTGTTGTTCCATAATTTTATAAATTCCAATTGAAGTAATCGCAACATGTAGGGTCGGCTTAAGTGGGTTAATGGGTTTTCTGGTCGTTATTGGTCAGGGTCAGGAACTGTTCCTCCAGGCTCGCTTTGCGCTTTACCAAATGCGAGAGGACAATACCCGCTTCAAACAGGGCCTTGTTCAGGGTCATGGCATCCATTTCTTCCGTTAAAATGGCGGTTATCGTGCCGTTTACCTGTTCTATAGTGCCAAATCCGGCATGTTTTTCCAAGAAAGATTTCAACGCTTTCATTTCAACGGCCCTTAATTCAAAGTAACCGTAACTCGCCAGCATATCATCTACCCGTCCGGAATATAATTTTTCCCCTTTTCTTAAGATGATGACATGGCTACATACTTTTTCCACTTCGTCCAACAGATGGGAGGCGAGGAGTATGGTAGTGCCCTGAGCGGCAACTTTTTTTATGATTTCCCTGATCTGATGGATACCCTGTGGATCTAAGCCGTTGGTCGGTTCGTCCAATATTAGTATTTCGGGGTCGTTAAGGAGAGCCGATGCGATCGCTAGGCGTTGTTTCATGCCCAGGGAAAAGGTCTGGAACTTACTGTTCTTCCGATCGAGGAGTCCCACCAGTTCCAATTTTTCCTCAATCTTATCTTCCGGGACTTCCTTGATCTTGCAGACCAACTTTAGGTTTTGGGCCGCCGTCATATACGGGTAAAAGTTGGGACGTTCTATAATGGCCCCTACTTTTTTTAGGGCTTGGTGGGTAGAGGTCGTGCCCCCGAACCATGAGAAGGTGCCCGTTGTCCTGTTGACCACGTTCAATACGATTCCCAGCGTAGTGGATTTACCACTGCCATTCGGCCCCAAAATGCCATAAACATTTCCTTTTTCTATATTAAAAGAGAGGTCTTTGACGGCAGTGAGGTATCCAAATTTCTTTGTTAAATGGGAAACGGTTAGTATAGACTCCAAAATGGGCTGACTTTAAATGTTCGTATTTACTTGACGATCGATTTGATATTTTGTTACAATTAAACGATAATAATATTAGGAGCATGGACAAGTATTTTTAATAATGAGGAATTATCTAGTATCCTGGCCGTAAAAATGCATTGGGATATGGATGTCCTTCGAAACGAAATCTGAATATCCATGACTGGTAAATCCATGTATCGGTACGGTTGTTGTACCTTTGGGAAGGTATGCCGTAAAAGATGATCCCTTTGGATGGATCGATGGTTTTTTTTAGATTATCCGATGCTATTTTTGCGGTTCCAAAACCTTTATAAATTTGAATTGATCAAAAGTCAAGAATATGTCCGAAAAATTAATATCCAGGAAAAAACCGGCCTATCCGGTCAACCCACAATTGGATGCGTATTTGGAACACTATAGCCGGAAAATCGAGATCCCGATCTTCTATGACGATCTGCTGCGATTTTCGGGCTCTGTAGTAGTCTATGATTCCAAGGATGAGGATACGCTTTGGGTCAGGGTATATTACAACGAGTTCGATAGGGTCGAAATAGATATCAGTCTTAAGAAAGTATATTCCATTCTGCATTCGGACGGGAGCGATAGTATATTCCCGTTCCTAAATGTGGATGC
>DATGQM010000249.1:0-4331 GCA_035304205.1 Arenibacter sp.
TAGGTATTCTAAATAATTTCACATATTTTTCATCTTCAAACTGTCCGTTTTAGGGCCTTTAACCGTAATCCATGAAAAATATAGAGTCATCTACCTATAAGGTCCAGAAAGAAATCCAATTGTCGACCCTATCTACTAAAGGCGATCTGGATGCCTCCGATAAAAAATTAAAAAAGGCACTGGAGAACATCCGGGTAGAACTGGGCGAGTTTCAGGATACCTTGTATGCACATGCCCAATACAGTGTGCTGATCTGTTTGCAGGGGATGGATACGGCCGGGAAGGACAGCCTGATCCGGGAAGTATTCAAGGATTTTAATGCCAGGGGGGTAGTGGTCCACAGTTTTAAGGTCCCAACGGAATTGGAGCTGAAGCACGATTATTTATGGCGACATTATATTGCGCTCCCGGCAAAGGGAAAGTTCGGGGTATTTAACCGTACCCAATATGAGAACGTACTGGTTACTAGGGTACATCCGGAATATATTTTGGGGGAACATATTCCGGGAATCGATTCCGTTTCCGATATCGATCAAAAATTTTGGGATGGGCGTTTTGATCAGATCAATGATTTTGAGCGCCATATTACCGAAAACGGTACCATTATCTTTAAATTCTTTTTGCATCTGTCCAAGGAGGAACAACGGTTGCGCTTGTTGCGCCGTTTGGATCTGGAGAAAAAAAATTGGAAATTTTCCCCGGGCGATCTGGAAGAGCGACTCCTTTGGGACCGGTACCAAGAGTGTTATGAAGAGGCCATCAATAAAACCTCAACATCCCATGCACCATGGTATATAGTGCCATCGGACAATAAAAAGGCGGCCCGGACCATTGTCGCTTCCATATTATTGGAGGAGTTAAAGAAATATAAAGAAATCAAGGAACCGGAACTCGATGAAAAAATAAAGGCTAATTTAGAAGAATATAAAAAGCAATTGGAAAACGAATGAAGTATTTATTGATAGTCGCCTTTCTTATCACCATGCCCATAGCGGCGCAACAGCAGGATGAAACACAGATCAAGAAAATATACAATGAGGCCTTGACTAATGGCAAGGGGTATTCCTGGTTAAACTACCTGTCCAATCAGATCGGGGCCAGGCTCTCCGGTTCCATACAGGCAGAAAAGGCGGTGGATTATACCAGATCCATCCTAGATTCCATGGGTCTGGATAAGGTGTGGCTACAACCCGTAAAGGTTCCGAAATGGGTAAGGGGCATACCGGAATTTGCCTATATAGAGGGTCGATCAGGGTTTACCAATAACGTTCCTATCTGTGCCCTGGGAGGCTCCGTGGCCACCCCAATGGGGGGTATAAAGGCAAAAGTAATAGAAGTTAGAGGCATAGAAGAGCTGAAAAAGTTGGGAAAGAAAGATATAAAAGGGAAGATCGTATTTTTCAACAAGCCTATGGACCCTACGGAAATAAATACTTTTACGGCCTATATGGGTAGTGCGGACCAACGATATTCGGGGGCGGCCGAAGCCAGTAAATACGGGGCAGTGGGCGTTATAGTACGATCGTTGAACCTACGCCTGGACGATTTTCCGCATGCCGGGGCCATGAGTTATGGCGATCTTCCCATGGAAAATAGGATCCCGGCAGCGGCAATAAGTACCAATGGCGCCGAACTTTTAAGCACCACGCTCAAACTGAATCCGGATCTCAATTTCTTCTTCAGGCAAAATTGTAGGACCTTGCCCGATGTGGATTCCTTTAATGTGATCGGGGAAATACGGGGCAGTACCCATCCAGATGAAATTTTAGTAGTTGGCGGACATTTGGATTCCTGGGATCTTGGGGACGGTTCCCATGACGATGGTGCCGGATGTGTTCAGAGCATTGAAGTCCTGCGATTATTGCAAAGGACGGGTTACCGGCCCAAACGTACTATTCGTGTCGTATTATTTATGAACGAGGAAAACGGGTTGCAGGGGGGCACTACCTATGCCGCCGAGGCGGTCAGGAAAAACGAAAACCATATATTCGCGCTGGAAAGTGATTCGGGCGGATTTACGCCTAGGGGCTTTTCGTTCGATTCTAGCCAGGGAAATTTTGATCGTGTGCTTGGCTGGAAAAAATTATTTGAGCCTTATATGATACATCTTTTTGTGCAAGGGGGGAGCGGGGCCGATATTGGGCCCCTTAAAAACGATAAAATTGTTTTAGCGGGACTGAAGCCGGATTCCCAACGCTATTTTGATCACCATCATTCTGCAAATGATATCTTTAAGCATATCAATAAACGGGAGTTGGAACTGGGTGCAGCTTCCATGGCCAGTTTGATCTATTTGTTCGATAAATACGGGACGCTTACGTCCAGTAAATAACTTTTTTTCAGTAATTTAAACAGGTTTAATCTAAAATAAATCTCAAATGAAAATTAAATTTTTAACGGTATTGATCGGTTTAGCTTTCTTATTTTCCTGTAAGGATGGTAATACCGGTATGGATAAGGCGCCAAGGGGCATTATTTTGGCCAATATGGATACTACCGTAAGTCCTAAAGCGGATTTTTATCATTATGTAAACGGTACGTGGTTAAAGAATACCAAGATTCCCGACGACCGATCCAGTTGGGGCGGATTCAGCGTCCTTAGAAAGTCAACGGACGAGGATGTACTGAAGATTATTGCCAGGGCAAAGGAAAGCGGGAAATATGCTCCCGATACGGATCAGGCTAAAGCCTTGTTTATATTTAATTCCAAATTGGATACCACATCCAGAAATGCATTGGGCATAACGCCTTTACAGCCTACTTTGGATGCTATTGCCGATATTGGATCTATAGCTGAACTACAAACCTTATTGGTCAAGGATCCTGCTGTCAGCTCTCCTTTTATCAGTATACATGCTATGGCCGATCTTAACAATAGTTCCATGAACGCTACCTATATTTTTGGGAACGGATTGGGGCTTCCCGATCGGGATTATTATTTGGAACAAGATTCCAAATCAAAGGAAATACGTGCCGAATATGTGAAACATATTGCCAGAATGCTTCAATTTTTGGGAGACGACGAAGCCCTTGCCAATGCCTCCGCGGTTAAGATATTGGCCATGGAAACGGCCCTTGCGGAACCGCGATTGGATAAGGTCGAGAGTCGGGATATAAGGAACATGAACAATCCGAAAACGGTGGAGCAGGCCCAAATGCTCATTCCCGTTATGGATGTTAGGAAGATAATGTCCGATATGGGGATCAAGAAGCAAGTCGATACCCTTATTGTGGCCCAACCGAAATATATACGGGCATTGGACGATTTTCTTAAGAATACTTCCTTGGAGGATATAAAGACTTTGGTGCGATGGGACACTTTTAATAATGCGGCGGGCATGCTCAGTACGCCTATCGAAAAAGCAAATTGGGAGTTCTACAGCAAATATCTACGGGGCGATAAGGAGCAACGCCCTTCGGACGAGAGGGCATTGGCAACGGTGAATGGTACGGTAGGGGAAGCATTGGGGCAATTGTATGTGGACGAGATGTTCCCGCCCGAAGCGAAGGAAAAGGCAGAGACCATGATCTCCAATATTATTTCCGCATTCCAGGAGCGTATCAAAAAATTGGATTGGATGACCGATACCACTAAACTTAAAGCTATTGAAAAGTTGGATAAATTTACCGTTAAGATCGGATATCCCGATAAATGGGAGGATTATTCCACTATGGAGGTAGAGAAGGATAATGGTTATTTTAGCAATATGATCGCCGTACAAAAATGGAATACTGCCGAAAATATTTCGGAGATCGGGGAACCCGTTGACAAGACCAAATGGGGCATGTCCCCCCAAACCGTAAACGCCTATTTTAATCCATTGTATAACGAGATCGTTTTTCCGGCAGCCATCCTTCAGCCGCCGTTTTATGATTACTTAGCGGATGAGGCCGTTAATTACGGGGGAATCGGTGCGGTAATCGGACATGAGATTTCCCATGCGTTCGATGATAGCGGAGCAAGGTTCGATGCCAATGGAAATGTGGTAAATTGGTGGACCGAGGAAGACCTGTCCAAATTTACGGAACGCAGTACCGCCCTCGCCGATCAATATGATAAGATCGAGGTTTTGGATAGCGTATTTATCAACGGTAAATTTACCTTGGGGGAAAATATAGGCGATCTGGGTGGCGTTTTAGGTGCCTATGACGGGTTACAACAATATTTCGCAAAAAATGGAAGACCGGATAAGATCGATGGCTTTACGCCCGAACAGCGTTTCTTTATGTCCTGGGCCACGGTCTGGCGTACCCTTTCCAGGGAAGAGGCCCTGCGAAACCAGATAAGGACAGATCCACATTCCCCCGGCGAATACAGGGCTACCCAGCCA
>DATGQM010000250.1:0-3474 GCA_035304205.1 Arenibacter sp.
ATGGACCCTATGCTCCGATCCATACCGCATCATTTGCGAAAACGCCAGGGGCATTCCCTGCCCCAAAACCGAAATTACTCCGGCTCCCCCGGCCAATACCGTTGGCAAGGCGGTAAAATCATCCCCCGAAATAACCATAAAGTCGGACGGCTTATCCTTGATCAAGCGCATTATTTGAAGTATATCCCCGCAAGCTTCCTTGATCCCCACAATATTGTCAAAATTATTGGCCAGCCTTATAACGGTCTCGGGCAACATATTGCTCCCCGTCCTTCCAGGTACATTATAAAGGATGACGGGCTTAGGGGAAGTTAGGGAAATAGCCTCAAAATGCTGATAGATCCCCTCTTGGGTAGGTCTGTTATAATAAGGGGAAACGGACAATATCGCTATAAATTCCGAAAGGTCGGTCTGCTGTATTTCCTCGATTACCGATGCGGTATTATTGCCGCCGATGCCCAATACCAAAGGGAGCCTACCTGCATTGGCACTTATGACGGTATCTACCACCAATTGTTTCTCCTTCCTTGATAGCGCTACGGATTCCCCTGTAGTTCCCAAGACCACCAGATAATTTACCCCTCCATCCACACAATGCTCCACTATTTGCCCAAGGGCCGTGGTATCCACGGATAGATCTTCCTTAAAAGGCGTAACCAATGCGACGCCTGTACCTATTAATTGTTCCATTATTTAATCTCCTTTAAAATCCTTAAGTATTTTCCCAGTTCCTTTTTAAAGGTCCCAAAATCCTCAATGGACGTATTCATTATCAAATCGTTTAGATTCCTGTCCACCTCCCCAAAACCTACTTTTAACCTGGCTTTTGTCTTTAAGGTCATCAATTGCAGCAATAATTTATCATCCGTGTAGTAATTCACCAATAGATCATATTCCCTGTTCAGAAACTCAAGCGCATAACTGTTTTCTATATTTGCCTTCCACCCCAGATCCCTGTCGGAAAAAACAGGGGTGGAATAAGGGGAATTTTTGTCATAAAACCCTTTGTAACCTATTATTTTTACCGAATTTGGATGGAGTGAAAATTCCTCAATGAACTCATAGAACAGATTGGCATGATCAAACTTGTCCAGATCTACGATACACCCTACAGAACGTATGCCCTTGTCCCTGTTTATGGCCTTCGAAGGGCTATTTAAACCTTGTTGCAAAAATTTGCGCCCCGTCTTTATCTTTAATTTTTCTTTAAGCTTTTTTACAAACATTTATTTTTACATTAACCTGGAATGTAAAAGTAATTAATATCATTGCAAAACAAATACGAAGGTATGAAGTATATGTTTTTAAAAAACAAACATTTTGTTGTAATTATAACAATTATGCTATTTCAGGGATGTCGACGATCCCCGCCCGAGCTCAGTACGATAAGCGGGAAACTCCTTCCCATAGACCGGACCATTTCCCCAAAGGACAGGATCGCGAATTTTATTGCACCCTATCAACTAAGGATAGACCAGGTCCTGGACAGCGTCCTCACCTATTCCCCCACCAACATCTCCAAAACGGACGGGGCTTACAATTCCTCCGCAGGAAACCTGATGGCCGATATTATATTGCAAGAGGTTAACCCTATATTTAAGGCCCGGACCGGTAATAATATAGATTTTGTCCTATTGAATTTTGGCGGGATACGCTCCACAATTTCCAAGGGTACGGTTTCCGCCAGAAATGCCTTTGAGGTCATGCCTTTCGAAAATGCCGTTGACATTGTGGAACTGGACGGTAAAACAACACGGGAATTGGTCACTTTCCTGATCAGGTCCAAACTGGCCCATCCCATTGCTGGCATACAGATCATCATGGATAGGGAGGGGGGGTTACATGAAGTCAATATTCAGGGAAAACCTTTTGATGAAGATAAAAAATATTATGTGGCTACCTCGGATTACCTGGTTACAGGGGGCGATCGGATGGATTTTTTTAAGAACAATATCTCCGTAACCCGTTCGGATTATAAGATCAGGAACGTCATGATCGATTATTTTAAAAAAGTGGATACCCTACATGCCCGTGTAGATGACCGATTTATACAAATGGACTGAATTATGGAACGAAGAAAATTTTTATCCCGCACGGCCGCTTCTACCGCCTTTATAGGGTTGGGAGGCATAACGATGCACTCTTGCCAGGACCGGCAAAAGAAGCATATCACCATTTTACATACTAATGATGTACACAGCCATATAGATCCGTTCCCTTCCGATCATACCGACTTCCCCAATATGGGCGGGGTGGCAAGAAGGGCCACCTTGGTGGAAACGATACGAAAGGAAAATCCGAATACCCTACTGTTCGATGCAGGGGATATTTTTCAGGGCACCCCTTATTTCAATTTTTATGGGGGCGAACTGGAGTTTAAATTGATGAGCATGCTGAAATATGATGCGGCAACGATAGGCAATCACGATTTTGATAATGGGATCGATGGCTTGGCCGCACAACTGCCCTATGCGGATTTCGAATTCCTATCGGCCAATTACGATTTCACCAATACTATCGTGCACGGCCATGTAAAACCCTACAGGACCTTTCTGAGGGATGGGGTGAAAATCGGTGTGTTCGGATTGGGGATCGAGCTGAACGGACTGGTCACCAAAAACCTCTATCGGGAGACCGTTTATCTGGATCCCATGGAAATAGCACAGGATATAAGTACAAAACTCAAGGAAGAAGAAAAATGCGATCTGGTCATTTGTCTCTCTCATTTAGGATATGAATATAAAAATCCCCAAAAACCGGACGACTTAAAGGTGGCCGCACAAACGGAAAACATCGATCTGATCATCGGTGGGCATACCCATACCTTCCTAGAACGCCCTACTGTTGTAAAAAACAGGACGGGGGAAGACGTACTAGTAAACCAGGTCGGCTGTTTCGGTGTCAATTTGGGCCGGATCGATTTCTATTTTGAACCGGGAAATTCCAAAAACCACAAAAGCGTATTAATATCCGTATAAAGACCATTTACCCAATTCAAAACAATAATATAAACCACTTCAATGAACAAAGCCATCTATTTTCCCATTTTACTGATCTTATTCACTTTAAATTCCTGGGGACAAGCCCCCCAACTGGAGTATTACCAACTAAAGACCTATCTTTTGGATACGGAAGCACAAGAACTTAGAACGGATGAATACCTAAGTAAATCCTATTTACCTGCCCTAAAAAGACAAGGTATTTCAAATATAGGTGTATTCAAACCAAGATCCATCGACTCGTTAAATCCGAGAAGTATCCAGGTGCTGATTCCCTTAACAAGTATATCACAATCGGAAACTTTGGAAAACAAGTTACAACAAGACAAGATCTATATCACATCCGGGAAGGATTTTTTGGATGCCCCCTATGATTCCCCTCCATACAATCGGATGCAATCCATTTTGCTAAGAGCCTTTGTGGATATGCCAAAAATGCGGCCTTCATCCTTAATGGGACCCAAAAAAGACCGTG
>DATGQM010000251.1:0-6843 GCA_035304205.1 Arenibacter sp.
TGCCGTTATTCCGGCCAGGCCGCCGCCGATTATAATCACATCATAGGTATCCATTGCAAAAAGATACAGAAATTAAAACAAAAAAACCCGACAAAAATCGTCGGGTTTAAAAATATTGAAATATCCCCTTAGATAATACAGGGGAAAATAGGGTTAGGGGCTTTTTTATTGTGTTTGGGTACGGGCTTCTTGTTTTAAGGCCTCATTGGCCACTATTGCCAATTCCACCCTTCGGTTCTGCGCTTTTCCCGCAGTCGTGCCATTGTCCCCTTTTGGTTGGTTCTCACCATACCAATTAGTGGTAAGTCGCCCTGCAGAAACCCCGTTGGATACCAAATAATTGGTAACCGATTGGGCACGCTGTTTGGATAGGGTCATATTATAATCGTCCGCCCCTGCGCTATCGGTATGTCCTTCTACCAGGATATTGGTATCGGGGTATTCCTTTAAGACCCCGACCAAACGATCTAAGGTAGTGGCGGATGTACCTTTTACATCGGATTTATTGGTATCAAAATATACACCTGCGTCCTCGTTGAAGGTTACATTTATCCCTTCCCCGACCCGTGTAACTTCGGCACCTGGGATTTCTTCCTCTATACGTTCGGCCTGACGGTCCATCCTGTCTCCGATATAACCTCCCGCAACCCCGCCGACAACGGCGCCGATTATAGCGCCCAAGGCCGTATTGTTTCCTTTACCTACGTTATTTCCCAATACTCCGCCTATGACCGCACCACCAGCTGCACCGGTAGCGGCACCCCTTTGTTTATGGTTGGTGTTCTTAACGGCGGTACAACTATTAAAAGTCATCATAATCAGCAATAGGGATAAACTACTTACTACTATCTTTTTCATCTTTATCTGTTTTTTGTTTTATTGATCGTTTTTACTAAATTCATATACTACGGTTATGGGTTCCCCGTCGACCGTTACTTTTGAATTAAGTGTCATATGGGTCGCATTGAGGGAGACTATGTCCAACCTATATCCGATACCTCCGGAAATATCCTTGTATTTATCATCGATAAATTTAAATTGGAGCTGGCCGGGCATTCCCTCCCGGTCGATTACGGACCATCGGATAAAACGTTCCGTCTGGTCACAGTTACCGTTATTCGCAAGGACATAGCTTCCCGTACTGTTGTTATTTCTAAAAAACCAATTACTGCTTTCAAAACAATTGGCCTCGGCATCGTTGAACAATACCGAATTAAACCTGCCCTCGTTCCCCTCGTAGGAAACATTACTTAAGATCCAATAGCCATTTAAGACACTTCTATCCTGTCTTGCAGATTTGGATACCGAACAGGAAGACAAAAATCCGACGGACAACAATAGCAAAAAGAAAGATTTTTTAATATGCATAATTTTAGTGTTTATAGTTAGTCTATATACGTTGCAAATGGGCAAAAAGTATACCTAATGCGTTAATAAAAAGTCAACTCATTCAATAAGAAAACATTACAGTTATAAAAGTGGGTTTTCAGCGTGGGCCCAAAATTCTTATATTAATTATAGATTCAATTTAAGGAATACAACATCGTCCATTATGCTATAACGCAATTATTTTTAACGCTCAAAAAAGAAAATAGAGAAAAGGCGGTAAGCGAATAAAAGTTAAAAAAGTTGAATGTTATAATGTTATAATGTTGAAAGTTGAAGGCATATAGTTATTTGGCAGTTCGTATTGGCAGTAGGCAGTGTTGATTTGAATGTTCCTCTCTTTTGCCTAGAACCTAATGGCTTTTGACCATATGCGGTAAACAAATAAGGGGAAGACAGTGCCCCCCCTTAAATAATAACAGCCAAAACTCAAATATTAAAACCAACAAACCAGCTGTTATAATTATAATATGTAGTCCATCGTAACTGTTCAGCCCTCTTACCCTTTAGGGATGGGGAAAAGAGGGCGGAAATTGCCGATTTTATTAACGGGAGGACTATTAGAGTCGCCCAAATATTCATATTGACCAATGTTTATTAGGTATTTACAATAAGATATCGGAATTAATGGTATTGGGCTGCTGTTTTACATCGGAAACCGTAAGGGTCTGTTCCCCGTTCCGGAATTCCCAGATTATGTCATCACCCTTGGCATATCCTATGACCGCAGCGCCCATAGGGGTCAATATAGATATCTTACTATTTTTAAAATCCCCTTCGGAGGGTATCACCAGTTCAAATTGTTTGGTAAAACCGTTTTTCCCCTCGATGGTGACCAACGAATTAAAGCGGATGACATCCTTGGGCATCTCCTCCTCGTTATAAACAATCGCCGATTTTAATTCCTCGGTCAATTTTTGAATTGAATTTTTATAGGTATTGTCGGCATAAAACCCCGATACATTCACCAATCGTTTTAATAAAACAAATTCTTTCTTTTCTAAAACTAGATTTCCGTACTTCATAATATTATATTTTTATCATTAAGGGAATATTCCCCTTTGCACATATGCTTTTTCTATTCTCTCTATCGCAATAATATAGGCAGCCGATCGCAGATCGCAATTTCTTTTTTCCGCTTTATCGCAAACTTTATTGAATACCCCTTCCAATTGCTTTTCGAGTCGGTCCATCACTTCGTCCAATAGCCATATTTCCCCGTTCCTATTTTGGAGCCATTCGAAGTAACTTCCTATTACCCCGCCCGAATTACATAGGATATCGGGTATTATTCCTATGCCCTTGTCCAGTAATATTTTTTCACCTTCGATATCGATAGGGCCATTGGCCCCCTCGGCCACCAATACGGCCTTGATACTATCGGCATTGCGGGCAGTGATCTGATTGCCCAGGGCCGCAGGGATACAAATATCGCATTCCAGTTCAAAAAACCGATCGCTTTCTATGGCCAATGCAATGGGATAATCGGCAATACTGCCCTTATTTTGGGCCATATAGTTGGATAGGTCGGAAACATTGATGCCTTCGCTATTGGAAATACTTCCAAAAGCATCCTGCACACCGACCAGTTTGGCCCCTTCGATTTCCAGGAAATGGGAAGTCCAGTACCCAACGTTACCAAAACCTTGGACTATAAATTTCTTGTTTTTTAAGTTGATATTCTTTCTTTGGGCCCAGAATTTAATAGTTAGAAAGACCCCATAGCCGGTAGACCGGTCCCGGCCTTCCGATCCCCCGCATCCCAATGGTTTTCCGGTAACCACATGCATATTTTTGGATCTTTCGCTAGGTGCCTTTGTAGACATATAGGTATCCAATATCCATGCCATGGTCTGGGAATTTGTATTTACGTCCGGTGCCGGAATATCGTGTTCCGGACCTATATTGTCCCCCAGGGCATAGGTATATCTTCTTGTGATCCTTTCCAGTTCCGATATGGAGTATTTGGTGGGATCTATCTGTATCCCGCCTTTAGCTCCCCCATAGGGAAGACCGGCCAAGGAAGTTTTCCAGGTCATCCACATGGCCAGTGCCTTGGCCGTTTCTATATCTACTGTCGGATGGTAGCGCAATCCGCCCTTGTAAGGGCCCAAGGCATTATTGTGTTGTACCCTATAGCCTGTAAAGATCTCGATAACGCCATTGTCCATTTTGACCGGAAAATGTATGATCAGCTCATTGTTGGTAATACTTAGTATTTTCCTGATATTACCGTTTAAATCGATTAAATCCGCGGCATGGTCAAATTGGCGCATTACGTTTTCCAGCATACCTTGCTTTGGTTGCTCTTTGGTCATTGTTATCATAAAAAATTATTTAGAACATTTTACTTCATTCCTTAAAAATGACTGCTATTTCCCATCTTCATATTATTTAATTGCAACGTATCAAATTCAATGCCATGAAACGATAACAACAAGCAATGGTTGGCATAAGTACCTGATAAACAATATTATATATGTGATTATAAAAAATACTATCGATTTTTTATCTGGGTATATTTTCCCCAATGGGGAGTATTTACCCAATTTAACGTTGGAGGGTTATTGTATTTTCTGCCGCAGGGTCTTGCGGTCGATCTGCAAAATTTCCGCAGCTTTGGATTTGTTGTTTTCCGTTGCTTCCAACACCCTGAGAATATATTTTTTTTCAATTTCCCTCAAGGGCAGTAAATGGTCATCGGGAAAATCGATCTTATACTTCAGAATATCCGGCAAATCGTTTACCTCTATTCTTTTATCGCACATGATGACCGATCTTTGGATTACGTTTTCCAATTCCCGGATATTGCCGGGCCAATGAAAACGAACCAGGAGTTCCAAGGCCTCCGGTGCGATGGAAACCGACCTATCCTTGTATTCTATTCCGTATTTATGTAGAAACTTATCTACTAATAGGGATATATCGCTTTTGCGTTCCCTAAGGGGCGGGACCTCTATTTCCACTACGGTCAGCCTATAATAAAGGTCCTCCCGGAACAGTCCCTTTTGCACTAGGGACCGCAGATCGCTATTGGTGGCGGCTATCACCCGCACATCTATTTTTTCCGATCTCTGGGCCCCGACCTTGATAACTTCCTTTTCCTGTAGCACCCGTAATAACTTCGACTGCACACCATAGGAGGCATTGCCAATTTCATCAAGAAAAAGGGTGCCCTTGTCCGCCGCCTGAAAAAAACCGTTCCTATGTTCATCCGCCCCCGTAAAGGCCCCTTTGGTATATCCGAACAATTCGGCTTCCAATAGGTTTTCGGGTATTGCCGCACAATTCACGGCTATAAAGGGAGCCCGGGAAAATTTTCCCATATAATGGACCGAACGGGCGACCAGTTCCTTTCCCGTACCGCTTTCCCCTTTGATCAACACGGTCGCCCTGTTATCCTTTACCCTATCTATGATTGCCGTCACGGTTTTTATAGATCTGGATTTTCCGATAAGCTCCCCATAATTTTGGTCAGCTATATTGATTTTCTTTTGATCCCTTTCTCCCTTGACCGATTTCTGGGTGTCTTCCACAAAGGATTTTAAAACCGCCTGTTTTAGTTCCTCCTTGGTAAAAGGTTTTACCAAATAGTCCATCGCCCCGGATTTTAATACGCTCATCGCATCATCGACCGAGGGATAACCGGTCACCACTAATTTCGGGAGTTTGGGGTAATGCTCCGAAACGTATCGTACCAACTGTAGGCCATCCACATCGGGCATCCTTAAGTCGGTAATCAATAGGTCGATATCGGAATCCTTAAGGATCGTTAGCGCTTCCTTAACGGAGACCGCTTTGTAAGTATGGTAATTGAAGGATTGTAAATGCCGATGTATTAGTTCCAGGATATTTATATCGTCATCTACGATCAGTACATTTTCTTTCTTCAAGCCCATGGCCTATATTTTTGGAAATTCTACTACAAATATAGCCCCTTTAGGTTTGTTGGGCAGATACTTTATAGTCCCTTTATGGCTTTTTACGATCCCATGGACAACGCTGAGCCCCAATCCGGAACCCTCCCCGATGGGCTTGGTACTGTAAAACGGCTCAAAAATTCTTTCGCTGATCTTTGGGTCTATTCCTGGCCCTTGATCTTTTATAGCTATTTCCACGTATTTCTCTTTTTCCCTTACCGAAATCCCGATCCTGTTCTTTACTGGGGAAAAGTATATGGCGTTCAGAACGAGGTTAAAGATCACCTGCGTTAACTGTATGGTGTCTACCCTAATAAAAATGGGTTTCGGGCCTACATGGAGATCGTAGCCTATTTTTTTCCTTTTCAGGCTGGGCTCCATGAGGTTTACCGCATTGGTAACGATCGGAACGATATCTACCAATATGATCTGCTGGGGCATTTCACAGGCAAAGAACATTAGTTTTTTCACCACTTCCCGGGAAAAAATGGCACTATTGATAATCTTGTCCAGATCTCTATTGGCCTGCGGATCGTTTTTGATACGGGTTTTCAGCAATTCCGAAAACCCCAGTATATTTGCCAAGGGGGTATTAAGTTCATGCGCCATTCCCGCAGTGATCTCGCCCAGAATACTGAGGCGGTCCGTATGCTCCATTTTCCTGCGGATAACATCCTCGTTATCCTTGATCTGCTTTCTTTCCAAAAGATTCCCCACCTCTAGACAGATATTTTTTAAAAGTTTGATCTCCTCTTCCAAAAAATCCTTTGAAGAATAATCGGGACTGGGATAGACCACTTCGATAAAGCCCACCTTTTTGTTAAAAACGGTAACGTTCGATTTTAGGGAAACGGCATTCTCCGGGAAATTTGCAGTAGCGACAGCATATTGGTCGGTAACCAATTTTACATGGGTATCCCCACTAAAGACCCAGGCCTTTTGCAGGCACCGTAAAATTCCCTTTAAGGCGTCCTCAATCTGATCATAATCGCAATTCACGATTATGGAGGTTACCTCGTAGAGACAGGTAAGTTCCTTAATGCGCTCCTTTAGTTTTTCCTCGGCGTTTATCACAGTTATAGAGTTATAAGGTTATGCTGTTATGGGTTATACAGTTAATGATCAATTCCATTTCCAAATTTTCAAATTGTCACATTGTTACATTGATCAATTGTTACATTAATCCCATTTTCAAATTGACAAATCTTCAAATTAGTACATTGGTACATTAACCCATTGTTACATTAACTAATAGGCCAGCAAATCTAACAAATTAGTTACAAAACGATCTTTGGGAAGGTAATTGTCTTCCAAATCCTTGGCGAAGGGGATGGGGGTGTCCAAGCTGGCGACCCGTATAACGGGAGCATCCAAATATTGAAAGCAGTTTTCCATCACCAAAGCGGAAATATCGCTGGCTATTCCGCCAAAAAGACTGTCTTCCTGTAGCACGATCAACTTTCCCGTTTTTCTTACCGAATTGTATATAGCCTCCATATCCAAAGGTTGTAAGGTTCGTAGATCGATCATATCGGCC
>DATGQM010000252.1:0-3617 GCA_035304205.1 Arenibacter sp.
CATGGAAGGCAAGTTCCACAGATTCCATAAGGAAGATCGGCATCCCCATACCAATATGGCCAAGGCCGCCCTGAATATGATGACGCATACCTCGGCTTCGGATTTCGCTAGGGACGGGGTATATATGAATGCGGTGGACACCGGATGGGTAACCGATGAAGATCCTGCGGAATTGGCAAAAAGGAAGGAGGAAATACACGATTTTCAGCCCCCTTTGGATATAGTGGACGGGGCGGCACGGGTATTGGATCCATTGATCGACGGTATCAATACGGGAAAACACTGGTGTGGTAAGTTCCTGAAAGATTATATGCCGATTGATTGGTAGACCAAAGTCTTATTTAAAGGTATCCATAAGCGATGGATCTATGGACTGTTTTTTTGGGAACCGATAGGTAATTCCCACATTGATCAAATAATCCGCAAAGGCGGCGTCCCCGTTCCGGGGAGTTCCTGTACTTATTTCCGTTTGCCTATCCGTTACACTTTGTGGCCTGTCCCTACGGACGGCGAAAGGTACATTCAGATTTAGGGTAAAATTGTCCTGCATATAAGCTATTCCGGGTTCAATGGATAATATATTGCCGGGTCTGCGAAAGCCATTGTTACCGCCAATGAGGTCTTTTACCGGAACGGCATCGAACCGGGCACCTAGGGATGCCGATATGATGTCGGAAATACTATAACTTACTCCCGTTCGCACCGAATACTGGTCGGGCACCGCCATAATCGCCTCATTTTCCAATATGGGGCTCAAGGTTTCCCTAAATGTTCTGATGCCATTGGTCTCCCTTGGATTTAATAAATAAAACCCTCCTCCGTAGGCGAAAAGTCCGGTAGTTATTTTTTGGTAAAATTGGAAATCCAGTGTAAATCCAAAACCGCCGTCCCCGGGTTGAATGGACTGGTCGACCGGACGTACCTCAGGGCTACCTTCGGGACCTACATTGTAAAATATATCCGAAGCATTATAATTTCCAGTAGGTAGTTTTAGCCCTAAGCCAATGGCAATATTACCATCGGTATTCTTTTCTAGATCCAATAACCAATATCCTACGCCTATCCGCATATCTGCCAGGCCACGCGAAAACGAAGTATGCCTTTCTTCCCGGCCATGTTCATATAATGATGATCGGACATTGATTACGGTCGGAATGGTCACACTTCCATAAAATCTATCGGAGATTCCGTAGGTCAGGAAAAAATCCATTGAATGGGAATGGTTTATTACTTCGGTATTGTTGGATACACGATCGGGTTCTTCTTCCGTTCCCTGAAAATGTCGGAACGACTTAAAGTAGCGATAGTTCATTCCAACCTGTAGTCCTCCCTTTTCCAAGAGATTGTTTTCCAAGGAATTTCCCACACAGGATGAAAAATGCCGAATAGCCACACACCCTTGTGCATTGGTGATTTTTGGGCTACTAAAAATAAGGATGAGGAATACGATTCCTAGGGATGAGGTGTTAAAATATTTTTTATTCATGGTTATAGGTTGGTTTATTTTCTTATTCCTTGTGGTGCCTTCGCCGCCCACTAGTTGCACTTCGTTGTTCCAATGTATAAAACAATACTTTCATTAAAAATAATTATTTATCCCTAATCTACAATAAAAATTATAAAAACAAACTTCATAAGTGGTAGTCTTTGAAATCCTTAAATGATATTTCATCCTACCAACGTAAAATAATCGGTGAGTGACGGACCGCGGGATAGAGGAGTTATGCTGGGTTGCCTTCCTAAAAAAGATGGCCATTGGCCATTGTCCGTAATTGGATAGGATGAGCTATAGATCTTCCTTTTTAATTTCTTTTTTTACGAGGGCGATATATTTTTCCATTGCTTCCACAATAGTAACATTTTTGGCCTGGATCAAAGCGTTGGCCTTAAATGCATTGATCAGGGGGGTCCTGCTACCGGGATGTCTGAAATTGCGGTTGGCAATTTTAAAATAGGCGTACAATTTCAGCAAAAGATCGGCTGGCAATGGATCGGTATATTCATTGACAAAATCGACAGCTTCATGAAATTCCTTCTGTAGTTTATCAGTCTTCATTTTCTTTTTCGACCTTGGTGGTTGCTATACATGTCTTTGCTCCCGTAACCTTCTGGTGCAATTTAACGCATATGGCACTATTCAAAGGTAAGAACAAATCTACTCGGGAACCAAATTTAATGAAGCCCGCATCCTCCCCTTGTTGTACGCTTTCGCCCACTTCGGCATAATTTACGATACGGCGGGCCATGGCCCCCGCGATCTGCCTATATAGGATGTCCCCAAACTTGGGCGTATTTATTACTACCGTTGTTCTTTCGTTCTCTTCGCTGGCCTTTGGGTGCCAAGCCACCAAGTATTTACCGGGATGGTATTTTGAGAATTTTATAAGCCCACTGGCCGGATATCTGGTTACATGTACATTTATGGGAGACATAAAAATGGAAACCTGGATACGCCTATCGTTAAAATACTCCGTTTCGACCACTTCTTCGATCACCACTACCTTACCATCTACGGGTGCCAGTAGCTCGTCGAAATTCTTGATCACTTTGCGTTTTGGGTTCCTGAAAAATTGAAGGATCAGTATAAGGATTACTAATGCAGTTACCTGTGCGCCCAATTTTAACCAATTGACCCCAATATAATAATGGGCCAATAGGGTAAGGCAGCAAACAAAAATAAAGGTCGCTACAATAATTTTCTGTCCTTCTCTATGAAACATTTTTAAATATAATTAAAGTTAAATATGCAAATGGTGCCGCAAATATTAAGCTGTCCAATCGGTCCAACATCCCCCCATGGCCCGGAAGGATGGCCCCACTATCCTTAACGCCCGCCGCTCTTTTGAATTTAGATTCTATAAGATCGCCCAAGCTCCCCGTCAATACGATTATGGAGGCCAAAATCAACCATTGTGAAAGCGATAGGTTCATTTCATATTTGGACATAAAATAAGCGGCCGCCAAGGAGAATATAAAGCCTCCCAACGTTCCCTCCACCGTCTTTTTTGGGGAAACCGATGGAAAGAGCTTTGTTCTTCCCATGCTTTTGCCCACTAGGTAGGCAAAGGAATCGTTGACCCAAATAAGGATAAATATCCCTATGATCAAGAACTTGGCAAATTCATTGTCCTTATATGGTATCATGGTAAGAAAAATACATCCGCCCCCTATATAGAATAACCCGATGAGAAATTTTTGTAGGTTATTGAACAATTTTTCCTTGCCTGAAAACAAATAGAACAACAGTGCAAAATTAACAGTAATTGTAATGAACATCAAAATATTGATGAGAATCTTATCCTGTATCAAATAAATATAGGCCCACCAGAGTCCCAAATAGGCGACAAAGACATAATAGCCGCGGAGTTGTACCATCCTTTTGTATTCGTAAAGACAGGCCAGGCCAAAAATCATAAAGAGAAAATCAAAGGCATCCGAACTAAGAAATACCGCAGAAAGCAATAATATTACAAATACTGCCCCGGTTAACAAGCGCCTTAAAATTTCTTTCATAATTACAGATCTTCCAGAAGTAAAAGATAAAGATTTTTGGAACTACTTCCGTAAGTTAAGAAATTGTCCGAGTTTTCTTCTGTTGGCAGAAAATGTTTTATGGT
>DATGQM010000253.1:0-9713 GCA_035304205.1 Arenibacter sp.
TTGCAGTTAAGAGTTTGGGGTTATGAGTTAAGGCGATATCACGTTGTATTGCAATATCCATCCCCCCTCCTTGGGAGGGGGTTAGGGGGAGGACTTTTAAGTAGTATTGAGATTTGAGAAAAGGCACTTGCCCACTGCCAAACTGCAACTGCCAACCGCCAACCACCATCTATCTATTTACAAGGCCATAAGTGCATCGCGAAATTCATCGGCATATTTTTTAATAAGTTCTTTATTGAAGGAGGTCTCCTCCCTGATTCTTCCGATAACGGGGACCCCCGTTTTTTTTACGATTATGTCTTCCGTAGCCGGATTTGATGCCCCGTTAAACAGCACGGCCACCTCGTATCCCTTGTGCAAAAGCCATTTAATGGTGAGCAGGGAGTGGTTAATACTCCCCAAATAATGTCTGGACACCACGATTACTTTATAGGTCGGCATAATAATATCCAACATAGTGTCCGAATCGTTCAGGGGCACCAAAATTCCCCCGGCCCCCTCCACCACCAAATGGTTTTCCGTATCGGGCTCGTATATTTTATTGGGATTTATATAGACTCCCTCCAAAACTGCGGCCGCATGCGGGCTTATGGGAGTTTTTAATGCATAACTGCTCTTATGGATCAGTGTTTTGGAATTGGAGATCAATTTGGATACGGTCTTGCTATCGGTATCCTCACCGGTCTGTACGGGCTTCCAATAATCGGCCTCCAAAGCTTCTACCACAATGGCAGACGCAATGGTCTTGCCCACATCCGTAGATATTCCGGTAATAAAAAATTGTTTCATGCTACTGGGGGTTGGTTATGAATCCACAATTTAAACATTTATATTTTCGTTTTTCAAAAAAAGGAAAAAGTTTATAAAACAGTCCGTTCCTATTAAAATAGATTTCCATCCTTTGGGCCCTGCAATTGGGGCATATCCGTAAATCGCCCTGATCATCGGTAGCATACGCCCTTATTTCATTGTAAATTTCCATGGCCCTTTCCCGATCACTGGAATATACCTGCAGTTTTACCCCACCGATAGCGTGACTGATCATCGGATCCGAATTGAGGGTATGCTCGTCCCTTAGGAACACAGGGATGCCGTCCGACTCCAGTCTTCCCTTTAGGATCTGGACATCGGCGACGTATTCGAACGTCGCCAGGGTATAGAATTCGGGTTCCATAAGTCTTATAGCAAATTAGACAATATTGTTAATACTTGGGCAATTTCTTTTTTCGTATTAAAACTATGGAGGCAAAACCGCAAACGTTCCCTTCCGACCGGTACGGTTGGCGAGAGGATGGGCTTTACATCGAATCCGTTTTCAAAAAGCGATTTTGAATATTGCTTTACTTTTTCGTTCCCTTCCACCACACAACAATGGATTGCGGAATTACTGGGTATAAAATAGGGATCAAGATTATGGGCATTCAATTGTTCGTTAAAAAAAACAATGTTCTCCCAGAGCCTGTCCTGTTCCTTGGTGGAGCTGGACATATAATTAAACGCAGCGATCACGCTGGATAGGGAATGTGGGGGCATGGCAGTAGTATAAATAAAGCTCCGGGCGTAATTTACCAAATAGCTTTTTAAGGTTTCGCTCCCTAAAATGGCGGCCCCATGGCAGCCCATCGCCTTCCCAAAGGTGATGATCCGTGCGAACACCCTTTGCTGCACCCCCGCTTTACTTATCCATCCGGCTCCCCTATCCCCGAATACACCCACTGCATGGGCCTCATCAACGACCAGATAACAGTTTTCGGATTCGCAAATATCTGCCAGGGCCTTAAGGTCCGGAATATCCCCGTCCATAGAAAAAACCGATTCCGTTACTACATAAATATCGCTATCCCCTTGGTTGTTCCGGGCATGCACTATCTTCTCGGAAAGCCCCCCTAGATCATTGTGCTTAAACTTATAGCCTTTGGCAAGGCCCATCCCTATCCCGTCCCGGATACTGGCGTGACAGAGCTCGTCATACAAAATTATATCGCCCCTTTGGGGAACGGCACTAAAAAACCCGATGTTGGCATCATAGCCCGAATTGAAGACCAATGCTGCCTCTGTATTGAAATATTCGGTTAAAAAGGATTCCAGTTCCGCATATAACACGGAATTGCCCGTTAACAACCGAGATCCGGTAGACCCGTTTCCATAAAGGTCCCTCCGAGCCAACAATTCGGATGCTGCACGGAAAATGGCGACTTTTCCTGAAAAGCCCAAATAGTCATTGGAAGAAAAATCGACCAGATCATTCGGCACGGGAAGCCTGCGGAGGGCATTATTACCCTCCCTTTCCGTTAATTTCAACTGCAATTTTTTTGGGAACCCGACCATAGTACAAATGTAACATTTCCTCTATTATATGTATATTCGCAGGCAGGCTATTATTAAAATAATCCGTCTCTATAAACTTTAAAGTAATCTGATTACTTTTGAAATGAGCCATACTGAATCCACATACCTCCCGATAATTATCCTCCGGATAGCTATCGGATAAAAAACAATATATATCACAAATGAAGAATATCTTCTTAAGTTTTTTGATCCTTGTCCTTACGGCAAACCTACAGGCCCAATCCATCCAATATGAAGTCTCCTTTGAAAATGCCGTGCACCACGAGGCGGGGATAACCGCCGTATTCCTCGATCTGGAACCTGGGATCTTTTCGGTACGGATGGGCCGTTCCTCTCCCGGCAGGTATGCTATTCACGAATTTGCCAAAAATGTCTATAATTTTCAGGCTACGGATAGCAATGGAAAGGTTTTGCAGGTCAACAGGCCCGACCCTTCCCAATGGGATATTACGGGCCATAACGGGGAAGTACGGATTAGTTATACCCTGTATGCGGACAGGGGCGATGGCACCTATGCCCAGGTCGATGGGACCCATGCCCATTTAAATATTCCCGCAACCTTTATGTATGCGCCGCGATTGGCGGATAGGGAAATAATAGTGGATTTTAAATTACGGGAGGATCTGGATTGGAAAGTAGCCACCCAATTGGAGAAACGTTCGGAAACCCGGTTTAGTGCCCCAAATTTTCAATATTTCATGGACAGCCCGATAGAGATCAGCGATTTCTCCGTGCGCCAGTTCGAAGTGGTACAAAACGGAAAATCCCAGACCATAGAATTTGTATTGCACCACAACGGGACCGAAGCCGAATTGGACACCTATTTTGAACAGGTAAAAAAAATCGTATTGGCACAAAAGGAAGTATTCGGGGAACTGCCCGATTTTGATTTCGGCAAATATAGTTTTCTGGCCTGCTATATTCCCAACGCTTCCGGGGATGGAATGGAACACCGTAATTCTACCATCCTGACCGCTAAGGGGAGCTTGGCGGAAGGGGGTATGAGAAATAATATAGGCACCGTTTCCCATGAATTTTTCCATGGTTGGAACGTGGAACGCATTAGGCCACGGTCCCTGGAACCCTTTAATTATGCAGAAGCCAATATGAGCGGGGAGCTTTGGTTTGCCGAAGGTTTCACCAGCTATTATACCAATCTTATCCTCTGTAGGGCCGGTATCATTTCCGCAGCGGAATATGTAGAAGGATTGACTGGAACCTTTAATTATGTCTGGAATTCTCCCGGGCGTCAATTCTTTAATCCCATAGAAATGAGCTATCAGGCCCCTTTTGTAGATGCAGCCACTTCCGTGGATGCCGTAAACAGGGACAATACCTTTATTTCCTATTACTCCTACGGTTCTGTATTGGGACTGGCCCTGGACCTTTCGCTGCGACAAAATAAACTGAATCTGGACGATTATATGAAATTGGTCTGGCAGACCTATGGAAAAAACGAGACCCCCTATACCATAGCGGACCTGCACCAAAGTTTGGTAAAGTATGCCGGAAAGGAATTGGGGGATTCCTTCTTTAACAATTATATCCATACCAGCGGAATGCCCGATTTTGAAACCCTTTTTTCACCCGTGGGCGTGGTTTTAAAACAAGATATGGAAAAACCCTATTTTGGGGCCAGTATAACTATCCCCGATTTTGGAACAGGGGTCGTTCAACGCAACACTTTTATAGGGAGTCCGGCCTATAGGGCTGGCCTGGACCGTGGGGATGTAATCACGGCGATCAATGGCAACCCCTTGGTCAAAGGTGAGGACTTCGAGGAACTGATAAACAAATTCGAGGTTGGGGAATCCGTAAAAGTCGATTTTATGCGTTATGGCGTTCCAAAATCCACCACTGTCGCTCTTATGGGAAATCCGGCCTATACCCTTTATCTTATGGAAAAGGAAGGTGATAAGCCAACCAAAAAGATATTGAAGAATAGAAGGGATTGGTTAAAAGTGGAGTAATATGGTAACCGTACGGATCGAAAAAATGAAGTCGGTATACCATCACCCTGCTGCTTCTTAATTAAAAACAAATGATCAAAAAAAAACATACTATCAAGGATATCGCCCATATGGCCGGGGTTTCCAAGGGAACGGTAGATAGGGTATTGCACAATCGGGGAAAGGTATCAAAAGAAGCCTTCAAAAAAGTGGATAAGATCCTTAAGGAAATCGACTTTAAGCCCAATCTCATTGCACGAAATCTTAAGAATAACCGGACCTATGTAATAGACGTTCTACTTCCCGATCCCGATCTGGATCCATTTTGGATCCCTGTCAACGAGGGAATTCTTGCCGCTACGAACGAATTTAACCCTTTTGGCATACTGGTCATTAAATATTTTTATAATCCCAACGATAAATCCTCCTTTTTGGAACAGGCCCAAAAAGCAATAGATTCGGGTCCCGATGTACTTATAATGGTCCCTATCTTTTTAAGGGAATCCCAGGAAATTTTAAAAAAGTGCACAAATGCCGATATCTTGGCGATTATGTTCAACAACCAGCCCAAGACATTAAAGGATTATATTTTCATAGGACAGGATCTTAATCAGAGTGGCAGGGTCGCGGCCAGTTTAATGAATAGGATTATCGGCAAAAAAGACAAAATTGCCATTGTCCATATTAATATGGAACCGCATATGCAGCTCAAGGAAAATGGGTTCAGGAAATTTTTTGAGGAACTCGGGGAAAGTGAACATATTATTATTTCGAAAACATTTGATGCCACTAAAAAATTGGACTTCGTTAAGGATATATCCCTATTTATAAAGGAGAATCCGACCATAACGGCTTTCTATATTACCAATTCAAAAGCCTATTTGTTCCTAGGGACCCTACAAAATTTTAATAAAAAGGAAATTGCCATTATTGGTTACGATCTTCTAAATGAAAACCTCAAATATCTAAAAGAGGGCAGTATAGATTTTTTGATCCACCAGAAACCGTATAGACAGGCCTATCTAAGCGTAGCCTATATTGCGGAGCATCTTCTTTTTGGAAAAAGCCTTCCTACCTGCGAACTTCTTCCCATAGACATCATTACTTCCGAAAACGCGCATTACTATCTTTAAATAAATTTCTTTAACATTCTTTATTTTATAACGAATCCCGCACTGGCTTAGTTTTTTCGTTTATGTGTTCGAGCACATAAATTGAAAAAGTATTTGTTTTATTAAAATATTAGTTTAATTTCACAATTAACTTTATTTTAACAATAACTAATTAATTAACCTAAAGAACAAATTATGTTTAAGAAAATGCTTTTATTCTTAGTACTGGTCTTCGGAACGTATCCGTTACTGGCCCAGAGCAAAACATTGACCGGTACGGTCACCGATGCTACGGATGGCTCCCCCCTACCGGGTGTAAATATTCTCGTCCAGGGCTCCACGGATGGGACACAGACCGATTTCGATGGTAATTATTCCATTGAGGCCTCAAGCGGCGATGTTTTAATTTTTTCATTTCTCGGAATGATGTCACAATCCATTACGGTTGGTGATTCCAACACCATTAACGTATCCCTGGAAGCGGATGCGGAACAATTGGGGGAAGTAGTCGTAACGGCATTGGGTATCAAAAGGGATGTTAAGGCACTGACCTATGCCCAACAAACCGTCCGGTCCGAAGAGTTGACCAAGACCAGGGACCCTAATTTCATGAACAGTATTGCGGGTAAGGCCGCCGGGGTGGAAATCAAGAAAAGCACCTCCGGTGCCGGTGGTTCCACCAAGATCGTACTTAGGGGAAATAAATCATTGAGCGGCGATAGTTCGCCCCTATTTGTTATCGATGGTATCCCCATGGCAAACAATAAGGGAGGACAGCCCGGAATGTGGGGCGGTGTGGATAGCGGGGATGGTCTTTCCGCGATCAATCCGGACGATATTGAAAGCATGAGTATCCTGAAAGGTGCAAATGCCGCTTTATTATATGGTAGTGCGGGAGCAAATGGGGTTGTAGTGATAACCACTAAACAAGGTAGATCCGGTAGAACAGCTGTCACTCTAAATTCTGGTTATACCTTTGAACATTTTTTAGATCTTCCCGACCTTCAATTTAAATATGGTGCGGTAGGAAACGCAAAGGAAAGCTGGTCCCCTACTCCAGGTGACTATGAGAGCAATTATGTAGAGGAATTTTTTCAAACTGGCCATAACTTCAACAATTCGGTAACCATTAGTGGAGGGAGCGATAAGACGACTGCCTATTTTTCCTATGCCAATACGACCGCATCCGGAATTACACCGGAAAATAAATATCAGAAGAACAATTTTACCTTTAAGCAATCTACCAAAATGTTCAATGATAAGGTAACGGTCACTTCAAATGTGATCCTGGCCCTTGAGGAAACCAAGAATAGGTTGCCATCAGGATATTACCTAAACCCGCTTACAGGATTATATATGTTTCCCAGGAACCGTGATTTTTATGGTTTCAAAAATAACTATCAAACCCTTAGTACTGAAAGAAACCTATATCAACAGAATTGGTTCGTAGCAGATCACCATCAATCCAACCCCTATTGGATTATCAACAAGCAGCCCAAAACAGATAATTCCAAGAGGGTCATTGGTAGTTTGAACATTGCCTACGATATTACGGAAGAACTCCAGTTCCAGGTCAGGGGCAATTATGATTATGCCATTAAGGAATTTGAACAACAACATGCGGCAACCTCCAACGGCACCAATGTTCATCCAAAAGGGGCCTGGGATTACAGAAAGTTTGACGATCAATTGGTATATACCGATGCCATTCTTACCTACAATACCAATCTAAACGATGCGGTAAGTTTAAACGGGGTTTTAGGTGGAAGTTATCAGAAATGGATCTATGGGGATGGTGTTAGCGTGAATACGGGTACTGTCGGCCTTTTATATCCCAATGAGTATAACTTTCAAAATTTACCGGCCAGCGTACAGGTACAGTCTATTTATGATAGTTCTGTAATAAAACAAGGTTTATTTGCCAACGTTCAGTTGGGATATAAGGAGATGTTGTATTTAGATCTTGCGGGAAGGAACGACTGGGCCTCCACTTTGGCCCTTACCGGCAATGATTCCTATTTTTACCCTTCCGTGGGTGTAACCGCTATTGTAAGCGAGATATTTACACTACCGGAAGTGATCAGTTTCGGAAAGTTAAGGGCCTCTTATACCCAAGTGGGTAACGAGGTGCCCTTTAACTTGATAAATCCGCAAAATACCTATCCCGCCAACGGTGGAATAGACAGGGTCTTGGATGCACCATTCTTCGATGCAAAGCCCGAAATTATCACCAGCTTGGAATTTGGTGTCGATTGGCGATTTTTTGATAATCGATTAGGGTTGGATTTCACCTACTACAGCCTGATCAGCAATGATCAATTTATCAGGATACCCCTTGACCCATCAAGCCCAAAAGCACAGGGCAAGTACACCAGTGAGTTGATAAATGCCGGGGAAATTACCAATAAGGGAGTTGAACTTACTTTAAGCGCTACCCCTATAAGGACAGATGACATACAATGGACGACCGCTTTTAATTTTGCCAAGAATACCAATAAAATCGTCGATATAGGCCCTGATCATGAAAAAGAAATCGGCTTAGGCTCCTCTGAGGGCTATACCTCCAAATTGGTTGAAGGTGGCGCGTACAATGACCTTTATGTCCTTAAATTCTTAAGGGATGATCAAGGGAGAATCCTCTTTGATGCTGAAGGAAAAATACGAAGAACCAACCTACCTGAGTTAATCGGCAACTTAGATCCCGATTGGTCCCTTGGGTGGAACAATAATATCAGTTATAAACGATTTAACCTCGGAATGCTGATCAACGGTAAATTTGGCGGCAAGGTCTTTAGTCAGACAGAATCTATGCTCGATGGTGCCGGGGTTTCCCAAAGATCGGCCGATGCCCGGGATGCCGGTGGCGTAACCGTTAATGGAATTAATGAAGATACCGGTGCGGCGGTAACGACCGTTTCCGCTGAAAGCTACTATAGGGACGGAGTTGGTATTGGAGGACGTAACGGTATTGGTGAAGCCTATGTATATGACCGTACGAATATTCGCTTAAGCCAGCTTTCCCTTGGCTATGAGATAGATGTTGCCAAATTGGGACTGCCCATACAGGCCGCTACCCTATCCTTTATCGGGAACAACCTCTTCTTTTTTAGCAAGAAGGCCCCCTTCGATCCGGAGTTGGCCATGAGCACCAGTAGGGATGCACAGGGATTGGATAACTTTAATCTCCCCTCAACAGGGACATATGGGTTTAATCTAAAAGTAACATTTTAATTTATAACAAATGAAAAAGTTAATATATCTAATTGTATTGGTCCTTGCCTTTAGTGCATGTACCAAGAATTTTGAAGAGACCAATACAAATCCGTATCAGATTACGGATGAATCCCTAAAACAGGATTTTAATCAAGTTGGTGCATTCTATTCTTCCATGCTTAGCGAAATATTCGGGAATCAGGTAGACCATAATTTGGCCAATGTTACCTTTTCCCAGCATTTGGCAACTCCCACCCCATTTGTAGGAGGTATCAATAATACCACCTATTATATTACATGGAACGGGTATTGGGGAAGGGAATATAACAATGTAATGGCACGGGCATCCCAAGCGATCGATGTTGCCGAAGCTGAAGGTTATACGGTATTCGTGGAATGGGCCAATCTGATCAAGATTATTTCCATGTCCCGTGTCACCACTTATTATGGCCCAATACTATATTCCAATCTTGGAAATACGACCGGGGATGTTCTTTATGATAGCGAAGAAACGCTCTATACCGCATTTTTTGCTGACCTGGACAGGATCATTGCCGAATTCAGTGCTAATTCAAGTTATGTCGGTTTAAAGGCTTTTGATGCCAGTTATGATGGCGATGTTAAAAAATGGGCAAAATATGCCAATTCCCTACGCCTGCAATTGGCAATGAGAATTTCCAAGGTGGCCCCTGACATGGCGAGGACACAAGGCGAAAAAGCCTTGGCCGACCCCGTTGGATTGATTGAGACCAATGCGGATAACTTTTTTATTTCCCTGTACGGCGCAAAATTCCATCCGGCCCAGATCTGCTTTGAATGGGGCGATACGAGGATGAGTGCCACCATGGAATCCATCCTGATCGGCTATAAGGACAATCGGATCGAAAAGTTCTTTGATCCGGTGACCGATATGACCTTGGTGACCGATCATCCGGATTGGCCCTATAAAGGGATCCGCAATGGGGCGCAAATTGTTGCCAAGGATGACCGATTGAGCTTTTCCACGATCGACATAGAGTTCAACGATCCTGTAAAGTTCAATAAACGGAAAGTCATGAGCGCGGACGAGGTCCATTTCTTAAAGGCCGAG
>DATGQM010000254.1:0-6602 GCA_035304205.1 Arenibacter sp.
CTGCGGACATCGCCCATAGCTATAACAGGGACGTATTCGCGGTCCCGGGCAGGGCACAGGACAAATATAGTTCGGGCTGCAACAATTTGATCAAGCAACAGAAGGCGCATATACTGACCACTGCCGCCGATCTGATCTATATGTTGGGATGGGAAATGGAGGAGCGTCCATTGCCCGCTGTACAAAAACAATTGTTCGTAGAGCTGAACGAAATGGAAAAGGATATTTATAGCTACTTGCAAACGGGAGGGAAGCAAATGCTGGACAGTATAGCCATAGATTGTAAATTACCAATTTTTAAAGTTTCCTCTACCTTGCTGAATATGGAAATGAAGGGCGTGGTAAGGCCATTACCGGGCAAGTTGTTCGAGGCTATATAGGCACCGAGACCGACCGATAGGTATGTTGTTTTTCGCAAAAACCTTATAATATTAGGTTTTGAGGTCCTGTACCGATAAAAGATGGCCGGTTGTCCGTTTGCATTTTTAAATAGGGTCGGGCCATAAAACCCGGACAGACCGATCAGTCTTTTGCGGCGGATTCCTAATAGCCCACTTTCGACCGAACCCGGGCTAAAACATCATCTGCAACTTTTTTTGCTTTTTCCGCTCCCAATGCCAGTGCGGCATCCACTTCCCCCAGATTGTTCATATAATAATCGAACTTTTCCCGGGCTTCCCCAAAGCGATCTAATATTAATTCGTATAACGCTTGCTTGGCATGCCCGTAGCCATAATTTCCTTGGAGGTAGTTGGTGCGCATTTCTGCGATCTGGGCCTCGGAGGCCAATATCTTGTAGAGAGCGAATACATTGTCCGAATCGGGATCTTTGGGATCTTCCATAGGGGTACTGTCCGTTTGGATGCCCATGATCTGCTTGCGCAATTGTTTGTCGGTCTGGAAAAGACTGATGAGGTTTCCCTTGCTCTTGCTCATCTTATCCCCATCGGTGCCGGGGATATACATGGTATCTTCCTGTACCTGGCCGTTTGGCAAGACAAAAGTCTCCCCTAATTGGGCGTGGAACCGGGAAGCTACATCACGGGTCATTTCCAGATGTTGCATCTGATCTTTCCCCACGGGTACTATTTCGGCATCATAGAGCAAAATATCGGCGGCCATTAGCATGGGATAAAAAAACAAGCCCGCATTAATGTCGTCCAAACGATCTACTTTGTCCTTGAAGGAGTGGGCCAAGGTTAATCTTTGATAGGGAAAAAAGCAGCTTAGGTACCAAGCGAGTTCCGCTGTTTGCGGGATATCGCTCTGCCTATAGAATACCGTCTTTTCTATATCCAGGCCAAAGGCCAGCCAGGTAGCGGCCACCGCATAGGTATTGTGGCGCAGTTCTTCCCCGTTCTTGATCTGGGTAAGCGAATGCATATCGGCAATAAATAGAAAGGATTCGTTTCCCGGGGCGTTGGCCATTTTTATGGCGGGGATAATTGCCCCTAGAATATTTCCCAAATGTGGGGTTCCCGTACTCTGTATTCCTGTTAAGATTCGTGCCATGGGTATGTTTTCAAAGAAGACAAAGTTAAGGGAAATACTAAAAAGGAGGTTATAATTATTACTTTTGATTTTATGATTTCAATCCTTAAAAAAATAGGCTATACCTTATACCGCATTTGGTTTTATATATTGGTTACCTTGCCCATTTTGGTCATGTTTCCATTTTTGTTATTATTTACCATTTCGGAAAAGACCTATTCACAGTTCTTTTGGTTGGCCCGTAATATCTGGGCCAATACTATTTTATATGGGATGGGATGCTATCCCCTAATACGCAGGGAACAACAATTGGTAAAAGGGAAGAGCTATATGTTGGTGGCCAACCATACCAGTATGCTCGATATTATGCTGATGCTGAAAGTAAGTAGGAACCCCTTTGTTTTTATCGGAAAAAAAGAGCTGGTAAAGATCCCTATTTTTGGGTTCTTTTATAAACGGGTATGTATATTGGTAGATCGGGAAAGCACCAAGAGTAGAAGTGCGGTCTATAGAAGGGCACAAACTAGATTGAACCAGGGCTTGAGCATCTGTATCTTTCCGGAAGGCGGGGTACCCGACGAGGATATCCTTCTGGACGATTTTAAGGATGGGGCGTTTAAAATGGCACTTGCACATGGTATTCCCATAGTGCCTATGACCTTTTATGACAATAAAAAACGATTCTCGTTCAGTTTCTTTAGCGGGGGACCGGGAATTACCAGGGCCAAGGTGCACCGTTTTTTTTGAAACGGATCAATTGGGGGAGACGGATAAACGGACCCTTAAGGACAAGGTCCGGGAGGTCCTCTTAGCGGAATTGAAGGCGGAATCCCCCCATTAGGGATTTAGTCTAGTGCTAACCGGAATTTAACCCTAGAACTTAAAACTAAAGCCGCTATAGACCCCTAGCGAATAGGGATTGAAGTCCCCTGAGATATCATTGAACGTATTCAGTTGGTATTTAAAGACGGGTTCTACGTTGAGTTTTAGTTTGCTGCTAAACTTATAATTAAGGCCCAGGCCTACATTAGTACTGAAATTGACCGAATTGATGTTATTGGCTTCCCCAAGTTCGGTTGTCTTGCCGCTAGATTGCAGGACTACCGAGTTGTCCGTTAGAAAAAGGGAACTCAAGCCCCCGATCAGGTCGATCCCGAATTTACGGTCCAATAGGGAATAATTGATTTCCAGTGGGACTTCCAAATAGCCGAACTGTTGCCCCATAGTACCGGTGCGGCCGGGACTTTTGGCCATCACGTCGTTGGCGGAGGACGGGTTATTGGGCCGTGGAATCGCATTTAGGTTCCCCATGCCCTCAATAAGGATGGACTGTGCGGTAGTGTTGTAATCGATATTCTTCAGTTGCCCCACGGATGCCGCATTGAAGGAGGACGTAAAAGAAACCTCGTTGGTATTATAACCAAAGTCTACCTTGTGTATCCCTGAGCGTATACTGACTTTTTTGGAAACTTCATAAGCTACATTTATCCCATAGCTGAGGGTTACGTTCCCCGATTTGGGATTGGAGGCCAGCATGGAGTTGATGGGAGACCCCTTGCCGATCGCATCAAAATAAACAGGGGCTATACTGGGTCCTGCGGACCATTTACCACCGGTTGCCTCGGCAATTTTTACTGCTTCCCCCTCTTTTTCAATTTCATCCAGAATAGATTTTTTATTGGAATTTTCATCAATACCGATTGGTGTTTGGGAATCTTCCTTTTCTGGGATAATGCCGTTATCCGCTATGTTTTTCTCCGCTATGGTGGGAAACCCTTCTTTGATTGTAGTAGTATCGTTGGTTTTTAGGCTGCTATCGGCTAGGATTTGATCGGTATCCAAAAGGGACCGATTATCTTCCATTGGGACAAAAGCTGCTATTTCCGTGTTTTTTGTGGACGGCTGCGTATCGTTCTTATTTCCCTTGGCGGCCAGGCCTTCGCTTGGATTTTGGTTGGCAATCCCTTGGTTGATCTTCCCAGGTGCTATTAAGGGTTCTAAGACCTCTTCTTTCTCTGTTGAGGTGATTCCCGTAGGTTCCGCAAAAGTATCTTTTATGGAATCGGATTTTTCCAGGGCGTTAATTTTGTCGGTCGCTTTGTTTTCTATATCCGTAACGGTCGGATTCTGCAGGTCCGCAGTAGTAAAGGGGTCGATCGCAAAAAACAAAATGGCGAGCACGGCCGCTATTCCGGCTACCCTCCACCAGATGGGCAAAATTTGGCGCGACTGCTTCTTTTTCTCCAGGGAAACTTCTATGGAGCGCCAGACCTTCTCATCGGGCAGCTCCTGGAAGTCCGTCAACTTCTCCCGGAATAGTCTGTCTAAGTTATTTTCGTTCATGTTTTATATGCTTCGGCAGGGATCTATGGTCAGGAATCATTATCCTTCCATATGTATCCACGCTTTGTTGTTTTCGATCTTCTCTTTTAATATTCCCCTTGCCCTTGCAAGATTGGATTTGGACGTTCCCAGGGAGGTTCCCAACATTTCGCTTATTTCCTTATGGCTATATCCGTCCAATACATATAGGTTAAAGGTTAAACGGTATTTGTTGGGCAGTTCTTGGATATAGCCCAATAAGGTGTCCAGCTCGATATCAAGATAACTATTGGTATCGTCCAGGACCTCCTCCTCCATATTCTCCGATATTACGGTCAGTTTTTCTTCCTTTCTATATTTTTGGAGTACGGTATTAATGGTGATGCGCTTGATCCAACCTTCAAACGACCCCTGGTGTTTAAACTGGTCTATTTTGCTATAGATCGTCATAAAGCTGTCATGAAGGCTATCCTCCGCCTCCGTTTTATTGCGTGAGTATTTAAGGCAAATACCGAACAGTATCCGGGAATAATCCCGGTATAACTGTTCCTGTGCTTGTCTATTTCCCTTTTTGCAGTTATTTATGAGCTCAACCAGCTTACTCAAAATATAGGTTAGGTTATATTATTCCTCTATTTAGGGAGTCACGTCGGTATCGGTATTTACCGGAACGGTTATTTCCGTAAATACGGGATCACCGTTCTCATCGTCCCCGGTCCAAAATTTAAATAAATAAGGTTGATCGTACACTACCTCAAAGTTGAAGGAGGCGGTTACTTCCTGCATAATTTCCTTGCATTCCGCCCCATCATCCTCGATTACCGACCCAATGGCGAACACCTTTCTGGTGGTAACTTCTTCCTTCGTCACATCAAACCCCTCAAAGAAGGTACAATCATTAGGTCTAAGATAGTTGACTTTGATATTATAGACCTCTCCATAATCAAAGGATTCCGGCATTTCTATAGATTTTATTTCCAATGCTTCAAAATGATAATTTACATCATTGTCCAGATCACAGGATGTCAATACCGAAAAAGTGGCAACAAACAGCAAAAAGGTAATTCGTTTCATGTGTTTAAATTTAACAATTGCGTTTTGTTACAAGATGTAAATTGAAAATAAAGGTTGCGTGCGGAAATAAAAAATCCCGAGAGTTTCGGGATTTTCATGATTATTTTACAGTTTTTATAGCTTCTTTAATTTTGCCTTCCAGTTCTTCCAGGAGTTCCGGATTATCTAGCAGCAGGCTCTTAACGGCATCCCTGCCCTGGCCTAGTTTGGTATCCCCGTAGCTGAACCAGGAACCACTTTTCTTAATGATCTCGAACTCAACGCCCATGTCGATGATTTCCCCTATCTTGGAAATACCCTCCCCGTACATAATGTCGAACTCGGCAGTCTTGAAAGGGGGCGCTACCTTGTTTTTGACCACTTTAACACGGGTCTTGTTTCCTTGTACATTGCCCTCCGTATCCTTGATCTGGGTAGACCTTCTTATATCCAAACGCACGGAGGCATAAAACTTTAGGGCGTTACCTCCCGTAGTGGTTTCCGGATTACCGAACATTACGCCTATTTTTTCCCGTAATTGGTTAATGAAGATAACGGTACAGTTTGTTTTGCTGATAGAGCCCGTAAGTTTTCTAAGTGCCTGCGACATCAATCTTGCATGGAGTCCCATTTTGGAATCCCCCATCTCCCCTTCGATCTCACTTTTTGGGGTCAATGCGGCCACGGAATCTATAACAACAATGTCAATGGCGCCTGACCGGATAAGGTTATCTGCAATTTCCAATGCCTGTTCCCCATGATCGGGTTGGGAGATGATCAGATTATCTATATCCACCCCTAATTTTTGGGCGTAAAAACGGTCAAATGCATGCTCTGCATCTATAAAGGCGGCGATACCACCGTTCTTTTGTGCCTCTGCCATGGCATGCAGGGTCAATGTCGTCTTACCGGAAGATTCGGGACCATATATCTCAATGACCCTGCCACGCGGATATCCTCCTACCCCCAAGGCAACGTCCAACCCTAAGGAACCGGAGGATATTACCTCTATATCCTGGGCAATACTGTCCCCCATCTTCATTACGGCACCTTTGCCATAGGTTTTGTCCAATTTATCTAGGGTAAGTTTTAAAGCTTTTAATTTTGCTTCTTTTTCGGAACTCATAGCATATTGTATTAGGGCTGCTAAAATACCAATTCTTTTCGCATAATCCACTTAAAGAACAGATTTTATGAATGGTGCCGTCCCGGGGTTCGACCCAAAATAACCGGAAATATATTTTGTGCAATGCTATAACTATCAGCGGTTTGGCTAATAAATTGGTCTGACCCATATATTTTTTCTTTTTTTTATTTAGGAGTACGCAACCTTTTTACAATCGTTGCATCTATACGGTAACTAACTCAAATTAGGTTGCTTATTGTTTTTGGTAGAACAATAAGGGTTGTGGGTCAATATCATGGATTAAGTCTAGAAATAGAATATTTGGTGTTGACCGTAAAAGGGATCTTGGTAATTCGAGATCCTTTTTTGCTTTATGCGATAAGCAATAAGCAATAAGCAATAAGCGATATGCTATTAGGGATCAATCTCAAAAGTTGTGTGTGAATTAGAAAAAGATAGGATATACTAACCCAAAGTTCGTGTTCTGTTCATTTTTTGTCATCGCCCAAATGAAGATGAAAATGTCAAAGGACGGGGCAACTTCATAGATACTCCATAGATACTCCATAGATAGTCCATAGTTAGGCCATAGTTAGGCCGTATATGAAAA
>DATGQM010000255.1:0-3630 GCA_035304205.1 Arenibacter sp.
CACCACTATCTTTCAACGTATTCTGGTCCGGGAACCCAAGGAAGAAGAACTAGAAATACTGGAATCCTATTATGACGATGCCCTGAATCGTTTTTTGGGCAAAGAAGGAAATGCGGAAAAATTAGTGGCACAGGGAGAATACAAACAATTGCATACCGATCCGGTAAAAACCGCTGCCTTGATGCTAACGGCCCAGGTAATATATAATCTCGACGAGACGATTACTAAGGAGTGAGGATTTTAGTTAAGAGTTAAGAGTTAAGGGTTAAGAGTTAATGAGTTAAGAGGAAAGAGGAAAGAGGAAAGAAGTTGAATGTCATAAAGTTGAATGTTGAAAGTTGTAGGAAAGGAAAGAGATGAGTAGGCAATTGCAGTTGGCAGAAGGGTTCAAAGTTCAAGGTTGAGCCTGCCCCGAAAAGTAGGTGGTACCTTTTGTACAACAAAAATTGAATTTACAAAAATTACAATAATCTGATTATCAGGAATGAATAAAATTAGGGAAATGAAAATCCTTGGCTTTTTAGCTCTTTAACTTTTTAGCTGGGTTCGGAGTAAACCCTGATCTATGATTTAATGAATTAATAGGGAAGGATAAAGAATAATGACTATGGAAAAGGAAGATCAAAAACCGGAAAATCCGCTGAAGGTAAATAGAAGACATTTTTTTTCCCAGTTGAGCGTGGGGATAGGGTCCCTGGCCCTGGGATCCCTGCTGATCCCCGATCTTTTTAAGGGTCAGGGAAGCGCTTTGGCCAGTCAACCCTTGGGAATCCCCCATTTTGCACCAAAGGCAAAACGGGTCATCTATTTATTTCAGGCCGGCGGTCCCTCCCAATTGGAATCATTTGACTATAAGCCCACCTTGCTCAAAAGAATGGGGGAGGATCTGCCCGATTCCATACGGAACGGACAACGGTTGACAGGGATGACCTCCGGGCAGGACAAGTTTCCGTTAATGCCCTCGGCGGTAGGTTTTAATCAATATGGCAAAAGCGGGGCCTGGGTAAGCGATCTTTTTCCCCATATCGGTAAAATTGCGGATGATATCTGTATCGTAAGGGGTATGCATACCGAAGCCATTAACCACGATCCGGCCATTACCTTTTTCCAGACGGGCAACCAACAATCGGGAAGGCCGAGTATGGGCTCTTGGTTGAGCTATGGCCTAGGGAGCGAAAACCAGAACCTGCCCTCCTTTGTGGTGCTGACCTCAAGGGGAAAGGGAAATAGCCAGGGACTATATTCCAAATTATGGTCCAGCGGGTTTTTGGATTCCAAGCACCAGGGCGTTTTATTGCGATCGGGAAAAAATCCGGTACTGTACCTGAACGATCCCGATGGTATTTCCCGTTCCGATAAAAGACATTTATTGGACCATGTGTCCTCCTTGAACAAAATACATCATGTGGAAACGGGGGACGACGAGATTGAGTCGCGTATCGCCCAATACGAAATGGCCTATCGCATGCAAATGTCCGTTCCCGATGTGATGGATATAAAAAAGGAACCGGAATCGATCATACAATTATACGGGGAGGAGTCCCAGGTCCCCGGGACCTATGCCGCGAATTGTTTACAGGCCAGAAGACTGGCGGAGAGCGGGGTGCGTTTTATACAATTGTACCATCAGGGATGGGACCAGCATGGCAACCTGCCCAATGAAATGGCGGGTCAGGCCAAGGATGTGGACAAGGCCTCCGCGGCCTTGGTGCTAGATCTGAAGCAACGCGGGATGCTGGAGGATACCCTGGTGATCTGGGGCGGGGAATTCGGCCGTACCAATTACTGTCAGGGAAATTTCGACCCGAAAAATTACGGAAGGGACCATCATCCCAGGGCCTTTAGTATCTGGATGGCCGGCGGCGGCATAAAACCGGGGATCACCTATGGGGAAACGGACGAGTTTGGCTATAACATCATTAATAACCCCGTCCATATAAACGATTTTCATGCTACGATAATGCACAACATGGGTCTGGATCACGAGCAATTGATCTATAAGTACCAGGGACGGCGCTTTAGATTAACGGATGTGGCCGGCGATGTGGTAAAAGATATCTTGATCTAGGTTATGGTAAAAGGAGATAGCCCTAAATGGGTAGGCCATGCCATTTTTGGACTTACCGTATTTCTTGTTTTTCTTTTGATCTTCGAGTCCTTTATAGATCTGCCGGACCTTGTTACATGGCTCGGGCGCTTCCATCCCGTGGTACTACATTTCCCTATTGTATTGTTGCTGATCGCTGCGGTAATCGGACTTTCCGGAAATAAAGTGCCCGGACTTTTGTTGGGCGTTGCTACGTTCTCGGTCTTGGTTACGGCCATAACGGGATTCTTTCTGGGTACCGGTCCCGATCCAAAAGGGAACCTGGTATTTTGGCATCAGTGGATGGGGGTAGGGGTCGCTATTTTGGCAGTGGTCTGGTATTGGATCGATATAAACCCGTTGAAACAAATATATTTGGTGAGGACGATCCAGGTAATGTTGATCATTTTGGTGGGCCTTACCGGACATTATGGGGGGATGCTGACCCATGGGGAAGATTTTTTGGACCTTCCCAACAGTAAAAAAATGGGGAAAATACCGGACAATCCCTTGATCTATGAGGATATTGTGCACCGGGTACTGGATGTGAACTGTATAGGATGCCATAATCCGAACAAGAAAAAAGGAGAGCTTTTAATGACCGGTATCCAAGAACTTTTGGTCGGCGGGGAGAACGGTGCGGCCATAGTACGGGGACAACCTGATAATAGTGAGCTGATAAAGCGCCTGCGATTGCCCCCGGAGAACGAGGAGCATATGCCGCCAGAAGGCAAGAAACCCCTATCCGAAAATGAAATACTAATATTGGAACGATGGATCGCCCTAGGGGCATCGGACACCCTAAGATTAAACCATCTGGATAATGATGAACCCTTGCAAGGGTTGGTCACTATGATGATGGCCCCGAAAAAATCAGGTAAATGGGAATCCTTTCCCCTAGTTGCGGATAGTACCCTGCAAAATTTAAATGGGGACTATACGACGGTAAAAAGGATCTCGGCAAATTCCCAGGCCTTGAGCGTCTCTATTTTTTCTCCCCCGAAATATGATCCCAAATTGATATTGGCACTTGGAAGGGTAGCCGATAATATAGTGGAGCTGGACCTGAGCGGCCTTCCTCTGGGTGAAAAGGAACTGGAAATTATCGGGATATGCAAAAATCTGGAATGGCTGGAATTGGATAAGACCCAAATAACGGACAGTGAATTTGCAAAGTTGGGCGGCCTCTCGAACCTTTTGGTGCTAAAGGCCTATGCCACACAGATCACGGAGGCCAGTTTACCGGTACTTAAAAATTTTAATAACCTACATAGCCTATACTTATGGGATACCCCCTTATCCGATATAGAAAATGGGGCCTTAAAGGATGCCCTGCCCAACGCGCGTATAGATCGTGGGATCGATCCGGAACTGATTATCGCCTTTTCGGAAAAGGATTCCATTATGGAAGTGAAAGAGTAGTCGATATCCATTTTATAAGTGTTGATAATGAATAGAACAAAAGGTTTTTCGATTCTCATCTGTCTTTTTGTTCTCCCTTTATTTATAGCGGCACAAAAAAAGTATGAGTTTTCCCATCAACA
>DATGQM010000256.1:0-5848 GCA_035304205.1 Arenibacter sp.
TGTACCCGGGCTCCCCGGGCCGCAAACTTTTTGGAAATAGCCTCCCCGATCCCGCTGGCCCCGCCAGTGATGATAGCCGTTTTATTTTCTAGACTAAATAGTTCCATTTTTTCAAATTATTTGGATTATTACTTCCTTTAATATTTTATTTACTACGAAAACTCCAGTTAAAAAGTTAATGATTTAAAAAGTCAAATATTTATATTTATACATATTACCGAGAACCGGTATTCCAAATTTTTCGTTTGATCGATATTACTGCTAAAATTAGAACTACCGTTCCCAACGACTTAAGATTTATCCACTAACTCTTCCTGCCAAACAATACCATTGGGAAAACTATAGTCTTCCAGGGATCGCTCCTTCATCGTAATACTATAACCTGCCATGGAAGGCGGCATATAGGCCCCGTTCCTGATGACCACCGGATCGTAGAAATGTTCGTGCAAATGATCCACGTATTCTATGATACGGTCCTCCAAGGAGCCACTTATTGCGATATAATCGATCATGGATAGGTGCTGTACATATTCGCATAGGCCCACTCCGCCCGCATGGGGACATACGGGGATATTAAATTTTGCGGCCATTAACAGGATCGCCAAAATTTCATTGACCCCGCCCACCCTGCAGCTATCTATCTGGCAAATGCCAATGGCATTGGCCTGCATCAACTGTTTAAACACAACCCTGTTCTGGCAATGCTCTCCCGTGGCCACCTTTATAGGGTGTACGGCCCTTGCAATTTTGGCATGGCCCAAAATATCATCGGGGCTGGTGGGTTCTTCGATCCACCAGGGATCGAATTTTTTAAGTTCCGCCATATTGGAAATGGCCTCGTCCACATCCCATTTCTGGTTGGCATCCATCATCAGCCTTAGGTCGGACCCAATTTCCTCCCTTATTATTGCGGCCCGGCGCATATCGTCCTGCAGGTCGGACCCTACCTTTATCTTCATATGCTTGAATCCGGCCGCTTTCGCCTCCCTGCACAACCTCCTCATCTTATCATCGGAATAGCCCAACCATCCTGCGGAGGTCGTATATGCCGGATAACCGTTCTTCAATAAATCATCTATACGTTCCTGTTTGGATGATTCCTTGGCCCTTAAAAGCTCCAACGCCTCGGCAGGGGTCATGGCATCGGTAATATAGGTAAAATCTATACAGGACACCAGTTCTTCCGGGGACATATCCGCCAAAAGTTTCCATAATGGTTTCCGTTCCACCTTTGCATAAAGATCCCAGACCGCATTTACCACGGCTCCGGTAGCCAGATGGATGACCCCTTTTTCCGGGCCCAACCAACGAAGCTGGCTATCCCCGGTGATCATTTTCCAAAATGCACCCATATTTTGGGTAAAACTCTCCAAGGATTTCCCCTTCACCAAGGGCGCAAGGGAATGAATAGCGGCGGCACATAGCTCATTGCCCCTTCCAATAGTAAATGTTAAGCCATGTCCTTCCAACCCTTGGGGATGATCGGTCTTTAATATCACATAGGCAGCGGAATAATCCGGGTCGGGATTCATCGCATCCGAGCCGTCCAAGGACCTGCTGGTCGGAAATCGGACGTCCTTTACCAAGACATCCGTAATTATGGTCTTATTGTTCATTTTCTTGAGTTAGACCAACAAATTTAAAACTAAACCCTAATTATATCCACCACTAGAAGGACCTTTAACGATACTTTTTTAGCACAATTAAGATTTTTTTATTAATTATGAGTATGAAGTTTGATATAATCCGAAGGGGACATTTCCATAATCGCCTTAAAATGTCTATTAAAATTGGAAATATTATTGAACCCGGACTCATAACAGACCAAAGTGATATTGTTTTTGTTCTCGATCAATAATTTACAGGCGTACCCTATGCGTATTTCATTCAGGTAACGGGTAAAGGTCTTTCTGTGGATCCTCTTAAAAAATCTACTAAAGGCGGAAGGGTTCATTTTCGCAATTTGTGCCACATCCTTGGAACCTATGGGTTGGTTGAAATTCTTAAACATAAACTCATAAATCTCGTCCAAGCTTTTGTTCTCCGTCTTATTGAACGAATTCAGGAATCCCGGACTGGATAATAATTGGTATTCCTCGTGATTTGCCAGGTTATGTAATATCTGCACCAACTGCATCACTTTATGGAAAGGTTCCAAGACGGTCAGGCCTTTGATCTTTGCGACCAGTCCCGCATCAAGGCCCGAGAATTTAATCCCCTGCCCGGCCCTTTTGATCAATTGAAAGATAGGCTTCATCTCCATGGCATTTAGGAAATCCATCCCCAGAAAATCTTCCTTAAAATGGATGCCGATCGCCTCGGACACCAAGTCGGACCCTTCCTCAAAATAAATCTCATCGCTAAGCCACATATGCGGCAGGTTCTTCCCGATCAGCACTAGGTCCCCCTCCGAAAATTTCTCGATTCCATCCCCGATAAACCGGGTTCCCGTACCTTTAATAATATAGACCAGTTCCAATTCCGGATGATAGTGCCAAATCTTTAAAAAATGGGAATAACTATCTCGGGAAACAGTAAACGAACTATGTTGGAGACTAGTCCTATTGAGCAGGTGCAACTTCATGTAAGGATATATATATAAAGGACTAAAATATAAATATCAAACGATACATATACTTAAATATTTATTAAAAAATAATCAAGGGCAAAAAAAGTATTGTTGAATGGTTTTTCTTTAGTAGAATTGCGGCAATAAACTTCTTATCTTGGTCCAATTCTTAGTTAATCGTTTTCCGAAAAACTATTTTGGACGAATTTTAGAACTGTTAAAGACCCATTTTATAGGTTTATGATCTGCTTTTTAAGATTAAGATTGCAATGAATATGTCCTTGTTCCAATAATTACCGATCCGTAATAATCTTGCAAATGCCATATCCCCAACTTGAGCAATTATTGTTTTCCTTAAAAGAAGGAGACCGTACCGCATTCAGGGCCATTTTTGATCTCTATCAAAATAGGATATATCATTTTGTGTTTTCCATTACAAAATCGGACTATATAACGGAAGAGATAGTCCAGGAAGTATTTATTAAAATATGGACCAAGCGGGAAGCCCTAGAACTAAGCTTTTCCTTTGAGGCCTTCCTATTTACCATTGCCCGGAATTTAACCTACAACCATCTTAGGGGCATCGCCAACCAACAATCGTTAAAAGAGGAATTCTGGAAGAACATTAGCCATCTGAACAAACAAACGGAGGATACCATTTTACTGGCCGAATACGAATCGTTGGTAGCGGATATACTCCAGAACATCCCCACCCAAAAAAGAAGTATTTTTATTCTCTCCAGACAGCAGGGGAAAAGCAACCAGGAAATAGCCGAATTATTGGGCATTTCCCCGAAAACCGTAAAAAACCACCTTTGGGCGACCCTCCAAATAATCAGGAGACAATTGGGCCCCCATTTAGAATCTGTCTACTGCTTGTTGATCATTCCTTTCCTGTAATCCTTAAAAGGAAATAAAAATTCACCCCCCATTTGGGACTTTTCCAATTTTGAGGTGTATTACTTATATATGCCATAGTATTTCAATTAATTTTTTACGAATTATGAATCAACAAAATCAATTGGACAAGCTCCTTCAAAAGCTGGTGGACAATACCCTTACCAAAGCGGAGTTCGATGAGCTTGTGGCCATCATTGATGATTCAGATCAGTCCTGGGCAATTAATGGCAAATTACGGGATATATGGGAGCAGTTTAAAAATGCCGACAGGGACCATGATTATGTAGCGGCCCACGATCCCGATGTTCTATTTCATAAAATATTGGATAAGATCGAGCATCTTGAAAGTAAAAAAGAGATCGGAAAAGACATTTCATCAAGTCCATATACTAAATGGATCGGGATGGCCGCCACCTTGATCTTTTTGGCCGGACTTTTATTTGTTTATCAAAAGAACACTACGTTATCACCGAGTGCAGATCCCTTTAAGAATACCTTGGATACGGAAGTAATTACCCTCCAATTGGATAATGGCAGCATTGAAACCATATCCGAGAACGGGGAAAGGACCATTATCAACCAACAGGGAACAGTAGTAGGTTCCCAACAGGGAACATCCTTGAATTATAGGGGGAACGACATTAATGATAAATTGGTCTACAATACCTTAAATATTCCCCATGGAAAACAGTTCGACCTAGTCTTATCCGACGGGACCCAAGTAAAGCTAAATTCCGGGAGTTCTATTAAATATCCTGTCCAATTCCTCCCCGGAAATAACAGAAAAGTATTTCTAATGGGGGAAGCCTATTTTGAAGTTGCCAAGGACACGGAACACCCTTTCATCGTAAATGTGGACGATATGGAGGTCCAGGTATTGGGCACCCAATTCAACCTCTCCTATTATCCGGAAGACGGGGAAATTACTACGGTGCTGGTAGAAGGTTCCGTGGAACTATATAAAGACGGTGCCAACAGGGATACCAATACTACTACCCTGCTCCGTCCGGGACAAAGGGCCGAATGGAGGAAATCGGAAAATAAAATGTCCGTCCATCCCGTGGATACAGAAATCTATACCGCTTGGAAGGAAGGATACCTATTGTTCAAGGCAGCTACTTTTTCGAAAATAAAAACCAAATTGGAACGCCATTTTAATATTACCATAGAGGATAACAGCAAATTTATGGAGGATCTAGTATATACGGCCACTTTTAAGGAAGAGACCATAGAGGAAATCCTAAACGCCTTTAAGGAAGATACTCCCTTTAAATACACAAGGAAGAATAACAGGATAATCATAACAGCAATTAACTAATAACTTAAAGAACACTTATGGGAACGGACTAGATCAGCGGCAACAAGTCATCACTTCTATAAAAAAAACCGGAAAATGTTGGCGCATTTCCCGGCTAAGCAAGTGATCGTAACAAAAAATGTTTAATCACCAAAACTCAACAAAAGTATGAAAAAATTCAACTTGGGCAGACCTTTCCATGCGGATTGGTTGCGCCAAAAAAACCTGACGATGAAACTCACCACCTTATTACTCATAGTTTCCTTGTTTAAGATCCAGGCCAATACCTACGCCCAGAACACAAAGATCTCGTTGGACCTGGACCGGGTCACCGTACAGGATGTATTTAATGAAATAGAATCCCGATCGGATTTTAGGTTTCTGTACAATCATGAAAAAGTAGATTTAAAACGGAACGTTTCCGTTCATGCCGACAGGGAGCGTATCTCTGCCATTTTGGAGAAATTGTTCTCCGACACGGATATTTATTTTACCGTAAAGAACAAACAGATCATCCTAAAAACAGGTAAAGAGATAGGGATAGATAGCGATAGTGCCCTTCAGCAACATATGGTGAACGGAAGTATTACGGATACCGATGGCACGCCCTTGCCGGGGGCCAACATTCTAGAAAAAGGGACCACCAATGGGGTTACGGCCGACTTTGACGGAAATTTCTCCATTGCAGTGGCCAATGAAAATGCCGTACTCGTTATTTCATATATCGGGTTTGCGACCCAGGAAATCAACATTAACGGGCAAGCCGATATTTCTGTAAGCTTGGCGGAAGATGCCGCCGGATTGGATGAAGTCGTAGTGGTCGGGTTTGGAACCCAGAAAAAGGTAAATCTTACCGGATCTGTGGCGACCGTGGATGGGGAGACCCTAACCAAAAGACCGGTAACCAATGCGGCGTCCATGTTACAGGGACAGGTTGCGGGATTACGAATAGTACAGGATACCGGCGAACCTGGAAATGAGGGCCTATCCATACGGATCAGGGGGCAAGGGACATTTAGTGATGCCGGCTCCAACCCATTGGTACTGATCGATGGGGTAGATGGAAATCTAAGCGATCTGGA
>DATGQM010000257.1:0-4469 GCA_035304205.1 Arenibacter sp.
TCGTAAATGCGGTCGGAGTGGTAAATCTGGATTCCGATAAGGATGGCATCTTGGATAGCTTTGAGGACCTGAACCTGGACGGGGATAACGATCCGGCTACAAATCCAACCGATTCCGATGGGGATGGTATCCCCGATTATCTGGATATCGATAGCGATAATGATGGTATCCCCGATAATGTAGAGGCCCAGACTACCTTGGGATATATTCCGCCTAGCGGAATGGATACCAATAACAACGGTTTGGACGATGTCTACGAACAAAAAGGAAATCTTGGACTGTTCCCTATAGATACCGATGGTGACGGAATGCCCGATTATCTGGACGAGGATAGTGATGATGACGGAGTGCCCGATTATATAGAAGGGCACGACCATAACCATGACGGTATCCCCGATGCAGTATTTATCGGGTCCGATAAGAATAACAATGGGATGGATGACGGATTTGAGGGAGCAGGCTTGATCAATGATCCAAGTAACGATCTTCCCGATACCGATGGGGATGGAGAAACGGATTTTAGAGATCCGGATGATGATGGGGACGGTATCCTTAGCAGGGACGAAGATACCAATGAGGATGGGAACTGGGCCAATGACGATTTTGATGGGGATGGTATCCCGGATTATCTAGACCCCGATATGGTTGTTTTGGAAGACAAGGTAGAGGTGTTTAATGTTATTACGCCCAATAATGATGGCATACATGACGTATTGACCATAAAAGGAATCGAAAACTATCCGAACAACACGCTTAAAATATTTAACCGTTGGGGAGTTTTGGTATTTGCGACCAAGGCCTATGACAATATATCCAATTATTTTGACGGGTCTTCCGAAGCAAGGGCCACGGTCGCACAGGATAAAAACCTGCCGTCGGGCACCTACTTCTATATATTGGAATACGGGCAGATCGATAGCGGTAGGATGACGACATTGACGGGTTATATTTATATAAATAGATAAAGAATGGTTAATCCTATTAGGAATATAGTATCGATACAGCGATTTTCATTTTTGATGTTTGCCTTATTTTTTCTTAATGGATTGGAAGTATGGTCGCAACAGGATGCCCAGTATACCCAATATATGTATAATACCGTGAGTATAAATCCGGGTTATGCCGGTACTCGAGGACATCTAAGTATCGCCGCCCTCCATAGGTCCCAATGGGCCGGAGTCGATGGTGCGCCCACAACCCAGACCTTGAACGTACATTCCCCTATTGGATACAGGGGGGTAGGACTGGGACTCTCCATTGTCAATGATAAGATCGGCCCTACTTCGGAAACTTATTTTGATGGGGATTTTTCATATACCGTTTATACCTCAAATGAAGGTAGGCTCAGTTTCGGGCTCAAGGCCAGTGCCCATCTTTTGGATATAAATTTCTCCAAACTGAACCAGGATTATACCAATCCCGGCGGACCTGACCCAAGTTTACAGCAGAATATAGACAATAAATTTTCCCCCAATTTTGGTGCGGGGGTCTACTATCATACCCAACGATATTATTTGGGTATTTCCGTACCCCGATTTTTGCAGACTACCCATTTTGACGGTCAGGCCCTGTCAACGGCCACGGAACGGATGAATTTTTATTTGATTACGGGCTATGTTTTTGACCTCGACGACAATTTAAAATTCAAACCTGCGACCTTGGTTAAGGTTGTCCAAGGTGCCCCGGTCCAATTGGATATTTCGGCAAACTTTATGTTCAAGGATAAGTTTGTACTGGGAGCCGGCTATAGATTGGACGCCGCAGTAAGTGCCTTGGCGGGATTCCAATTGTCAAAGGAATTTTTTATAGGTATGGCCTATGATCGGGAGACAACTGCCCTGGGAAAAGTTATTTTCAACCAAGGCTCCTTCGAGCTCATTGCCCGCTATGATTTTATCGGCCGCTTGTCCAATCTAAAATCCCCACGATTTTTTTAAATGTCATATGACCGCTTTATGTTTACTGCCTATAGCCAAAAGGCATTAGGCACTAGGCAAAAGTTATGGGGTTAAAAAGCCATAACAACATAACTTGATAACCTCGCCATAAATTTTTATTTTTATTTTTGCTTACCGCTTACCGCTTACCGCCAACTCACTACTTAATACTTTGTACTCTTTTAAGAAAGCCTTATTTTTACGGTATGGAAGAAGAAAATGTAATTTTGGTAAATCGGCTTGATGAGCAGATCGGGATCATGCCGAAAATGGAAGCGCATGAAAAAGCTTTGCTCCATAGGGCCTTTTCCGTTTTTATCATGAACGGCAAGGGGGAAACCATGATCCAGCAAAGAGCTGCACACAAATATCATTCCCCATTATTATGGGCCAATACCTGCTGTAGCCATCAACGGGTAGGGGAAACCAATATCGAGGCGGGCAAAAGAAGGTTGAAGGAAGAAATGGGTATCGAAACGGAACTCAGGGAATTGTTTTCATTTATTTATGAGGCACCCTTCGATAATGGACTTACGGAACATGAACTGGACCACGTTATGATCGGGTACTATAACGGTGAACCTATCCCGGACCCGGATGAGGTTGCCGCATGGAAATGGATGAAACCGGAGGATATAAAACGGGATATCGCTATTAATCCGAATAATTATTCGGCCTGGTTTAAAATCATTTTTGACAAGTTTTATGATCATATCACCCATAACATAAATGAGTTATGAAATGAGCATGACTTAAAATGGGAGGCAAATACGAATAGAGAAAAAAGAGGAAAGAAGAAAGAAAAAAGACTTATAAGGATATGCAAATTACACCCGCCTGAACGATGTAGTCGGGTATGATCTTTAAAAAGCAATAAGTATCTTCATATGAAAGTAAAGGTGAGTAGGAAGGCGCATTTTAATGCTGCCCATAGATTATACAGGCCGGACTGGGACAATGCCAAAAACGCCTCCGTCTTCGGCCTGTGCAACAATCCGAATTTCCATGGGCATAATTATGAGCTTATTGTTAGTATAACCGGAGAAATCGATCAGGAAACCGGCTTTGTCATGGATATGAAATTGCTCAAGGACCTTATTAAGGAAAAAGTTGAGGACGAACTGGATCATAAAAACCTTAATGTGGAGATCGAATGGTTTAAAAATGTGAATCCGACGGCGGAAAACATTGCCGTATATATATGGGACAGATTACGGCCTTTTATAGCTACTTCCAATACCTTGGAAGTAGTGCTATACGAGACCCCCAGAAATTTTGTGACCTATTCCGGATAGCTTTATGACATAGGCTGTATGCAATAAGCTGTATGCAATAGGCTATATGCAATTTTAACCTTTAACTTTATAACTTTCAACCACCAATGAACTTATATCCATTAAAGTTTTATCCCATTCTTAAAGAAAGACTTTGGGGCGGTACCAAATTGAAGGAGGTACTCGGGAAGCCGATCAATAGTGATATTACGGGCGAAAGCTGGGAATTGTCCGGGGTATCCGGGGATGTTTCAATAGTAGCAAATGGCGAACTATCGGGGACTTCCCTACAAGATCTGATCCTCGACTATCCAGAGGACCTATTGGGAGAAAGTGTGGTAGCGCGCTTTGGCACCGAGTTCCCCATCCTTATCAAGTTTATCGATGCCAAGCAAGATCTTTCCGTACAATTGCACCCCAATGATGAATTGGCCAAAAAACGCCATAATTCCTTGGGCAAGACGGAAATGTGGTATGTTATGGACGCTGAACCGGATGCGAAACTTATTATAGGTTTTAATAGGCCCGTAACCAAGGAGGAGTATGTCCAAAGTATTAAAGGGAATAGCTTGCTGGACCTTTTAAATTACGAGAAGGTAAGGGAAGGGGATACTTTTTTTATCAATACGGGCAAGATACACGCTATAGGAGCAGGTGTCTTATTGGCTGAAATCCAACAGACCTCGGATATAACCTACCGGGTATTCGATTTTAATAGAAAGGATAAGAACGGCAATTTCAGGGAGCTTCATACGGAGTTGGCCCTGGATGCCATAGATTACGAAAAAAAGGACGATTTTAAAATAACCTATTCCCGGGATAGGAATAGCGTAAGCCCTATGGTATCCTGTCCCTATTTTAAAACAAATTTTCTGGACCTGGACCAGTCTATGGAATTGGATGTTTCCCAAAGAAGTTCATTTTCCATTTATATATGTGTTGCGGGTTCCGCTACCGTTCAGAACGACTTTGGAACCGCCACTTTACAAAAAGGAGAGACGGTTTTGGTCCCTGCCCGGTCCACCAACATTCATATTATAACAACGAATGCAAAATTTTTGGAGGTTACTATCTGAAAATGATTACTTTTGCAAAAAAATATACATTACCAATGGCAAGTATTAGAGATTTAAAAAAGGACATCAATTACGTTTTGGGAGATATTATTGAAGCGGTTTATTTGGTAGAAGGTTCCAATAAACAGGATTCCAAGGAAGGTAGCGCAGTTATTGACGGTGCTATATCTACTTTTGACGAA
>DATGQM010000258.1:0-3483 GCA_035304205.1 Arenibacter sp.
GGAGGAATGCCATAATGAATGGGAAATAACCTTTGAGGAAATCCATAGGAACGGGGCCATAGCATTTGCCATCTATAATTATTATCGATATACCGGGGATTATAGCTATATACCCGAAAAAGGTTTGGAAGTCCTTATCGCAATCGCCAGGTTTTGGCACCAAAGGGCAACCTATTCCAGTGATAAAAATAAGTACGTTATCCTTGGAGTAACCGGGCCCAACGAGTACGAAAATAACATCAATAACAATTGGTATACCAATTATATAGCCCAATGGTGCATAAACTTTACCATTGAAACCTTAAATACAGTAGAAAAGGATTATAACAAGGACTATATCAGAATCAGTAAAAAAGTGCACATAACGGCCGCCGAAATCAATGATTGGAAAATAGTGGCCGATAATATGTATTTTCCTTTTTCCGAAAAACACAAGGTGTATTTACAACAGGACGGATTTTTGGATAAGGAGCTTATAACGGTAGCCAACTTGGACAAAACACAGCGTCCCATAAACCAGAAATGGTCCTGGGACCGGATATTACGATCGCCCTATATCAAACAAGCGGATACCTTGCAAGGTTTTTATGTATTCGAGGATAAATTTACCAGTGCGGAAATAGCGCGCCATTTCGATTTCTATGAGCCGTTCACCGTCCATGAAAGCTCGTTATCCCCTTGCGTACATTGCATTATAGCCGCAAAATTGGATAGGATGGACCAAGCGTACAACTTCTATTTAAGAACCTCCAGATTGGATCTGGACGACTATAACAAGGAGGTGGAGGAAGGCTTGCATATTACCTCGATGGCAGGCACTTGGATGAGTATCGTGGAAGGTTTTGGAGGGATGAGGGTGACCGATGACACCCTGACATTCCAACCAAAGATCCCCGAACAGTGGGACGCATATTCCTTTAAGGTAAATTTTAGGAACCATACCCTTAAAGTCAACGTTTCCCATAAGGAATCCGAGTTTTCATTGATCGATGGCGATCCATTAAATATCCTCGTCCACGGGAAACCGATCACCATATCCAAAGAACGTATAATTACGGTATAAAATAAATTTCTACATATGAAATGAGCATGACCAAAATTTGGTCGCCAGCCCGAACGACGTAGTCGGGCAGGTATACCGCTAAAAAACAATAGATATCTACATATGAAATGAGCATGACCGAAACCCGATCGCAAATACGAATGAAGATATGCGAATTACACCCGCCTGAACGAGGCAGTCGGGCAGGTATGACCGTTAAAAAAACAATAAATATCTACATATGAAAATTAACAGTACAGTCCCTTGGCTTTTATTACTAATAATTTGTTTCTCCTGTAAAAACGATACGAAAAAAGTTGCGGGACCCATAACCATAGCAAACGATATAGAACGAATAGAACCGCCCCATTGGTGGGCGGGACTTAAAAATACCGAATTACAATTACTGGTAAAAGAGGATGGTATATTCAGTGCTGTCCCCGAAATCGCAAAGGAAGGAATCACCATAAAAAAAGTCGCCAAAGGTGATAGTCCCAATTATCTCTTTATAGACCTGGAAATCTCAAAAGAAGTAGGACCGGGCAAATTTAATATTGTTTTTAAACTTGAGGATGGGAATACCAAAATACAGACCTACGAATTAAAGGAAAGAAACAGGCCCGCAACGGATTATGTTGGCTTTAATAGTTCCGATGTCATTTATTTAATAACTCCGGATCGCTTTGCCAATGCGGATCCCGAGAACGACATTGTTTCCCATCTAAAGGAAAAAACCATAGACCGGGGATTGGACTATGCTCGCCATGGGGGCGATATCAAGGGGATGACCCAACATTTGGACTATATCGAGGAAATGGGATATACCGCCATATGGCCCTCCCCCCTGTTAACGAACGATATGGAGAATTGGTCCTATCACGGGTATGCCATGACGGACTTCTACCAGGTAGACCCCCGTTTTGGAACGCTTGCCGATTATAAGGAATTGGCGGACAAGGCCAGGGAGCGAAATATCAAATTGATCATGGACCAGGTCGCCAACCATTGCGGATCGGAACATTGGTGGATGAAAGACCTACCTTTTAAGGATTGGCTGAATTATCAGGAAAATTATGGGAACAATGAAAACATCCCCAATTCCAACCATAGAAGAACAAGCAATCAGGATCTGTATGCCGCTATAAGGGACAAGAAGGAAATGACCCATGGATGGTTTGTCAGTGCTATGCCCGATCTAAACCAACGCAATCCATTTATGGCCAAGTATATTATTCAGAATAGCATATGGTGGATCGAAACTTTGGGATTGGGCGGTATACGACAGGATACCTACCCTTATGCGGACAAGGAATTTATGGCCGAATGGGCAGGTACGATCATGACCGAATATCCAAACTTTAACATCGTCGGGGAAGAATGGAGCTACAATCCATTATTGATCGCCTATTGGCAAAGAAACAATAACAATAAGGATGGTTATAATTCCAATTTACGGTCCACCATGGATTTTGCCATGCAAAACCTTATCGTAGAAGCCCTAAGGGAAGAGGAAAAATGGGATACGGGCCTCGTAAAAATATATGAGGGATTGGCAAACGACTTTGCCTATTCCACCCCCAAGGATATTGTTGCCTTTCTGGACAATCATGATATGGACAGGGTCTTTACCCAGTTTAAGGAAGACATCGTCAATACCAAAATGGGACTCGCCTATCTATTGATGTTGCCCCGTATTCCCCAACTATATTACGGGACCGAAATTTTAATGCAGAATTCCGCAAAGCCGGGCGATCATGGTTTGATACGGACCGATTTTCCCGGAGGCTGGGACGGGGATCCCATAAATGCATTTACAGGTCAAGGTTTATCCAAGGACCAGTTGGATATGCAATCCTACTTAAAAAAGATCTTGAACTTTAGAAAAAATAGCAAGGCCGTTCACGAGGGCCGTACCGTTCATTTCGCACCTTCAAATGGGATATATGTACTGTTCCGGATTTTAGGGGATGAAACGGTCTGCCTCATTTTAAACAAGAACAGCGAACCCTACTCCCTAGATCTTTCCACTTTTGCCGAAATAGGCCTGGACGGAAAAACAATGAGGAATATCATCACCGATACCTCCCTCGTTTGGAAGGACAATATCCTGCTAAAATCCAAGGGAGCCACCATTTTGACTACCGTACAGTAGAAGGTTAGTATTGAGATGTGAGTATTGAGTATTGAGATTGGAGTATTGAGTATTGAGATGTGAGTATTGAGTATTGAGATGTGAGTATTGAGTATTGAGATGGGAGTATTGAGAGATTTGATGCCGATCGAGAGGCAGGCAGGTAGGTAGGTCCGACTCCAGATAACAAACCATCCGATAAATCCAAAACTGGAAGAAAATACCAGCCTGCAATTGGCACCTTGGGAATATCGTATATTAGTAGGCGGTAGGCGGTAGGCGGTAGGCGGAACTGTGGTTCAATATTTAT
>DATGQM010000259.1:0-3148 GCA_035304205.1 Arenibacter sp.
GCGTTTAAGACTAGGGAATACAAAGATCCAAGTCAGGGAGCATGAAATTTAATTTCTTTCCTCAATATACATTTGGCGTACCTTTTTAAACAGTTCCGAGGAATACACAAAATCGGTTACGGCCTCGTTATCCGTTTTAAATATTTCCTTGTTGGTCCCTTCCCATTCCTTAAGGCCATTTTTTAGGAAGATTATTTTTTCCCCAATTTCCATTACGGAGTTCATATCATGGGTATTTATTACCGTGGTAATATTATATTCCTGCGTAATCTCGTGTATCAGGTTGTCTATAAGTATGGCGGTCTTGGGATCTAGCCCGGAGTTGGGCTCATCACAAAATAGATATTTTGGGTGCATTACGATCGCTCGGGCGATAGCGACCCGTTTTTGCATTCCCCCGGATATTTCGGAAGGGAATTTTTTATGGGCATCCACCAGGTTTACCCGTTTTAAGACAAAATCTACACGGTCCTGCATCTCCGATTTCGATTGCTTGGTAAACATGCCCAAGGGAAACATTACATTGCCTTCCACCGTCATGGAATCGAAGAGGGCACTGCCCTGGAACACCATTCCCATTTCCTGTCTTAGATCCCGCCGTTCGCTAATGGAAAGATCGGAATAATTTTTTCCGTCGTAACATATATTGCCATCGTCGGGGGTGAAAAGCCCCAATAGGCTTTTTAAAAAGACGGTTTTTCCCGACCCGCTCTGCCCGATGATCAAATTGGTCTTGCCCTTGTCAAAGGTAGTGCTGATCCCTTTTAGAACGTGACTGTCCCCAAAAGATTTATGTAAGTTGTCTACCTCTATCATTAGCCCAGTAATAATTGTGTTAGCACGTAGTTGACCATTATAATGACCACACTGGTCCATACAAAGGAAGTGGTACTCGCTTTTCCGACCTCCAATGCCCCGCCCCGCATATAATAGCCATGATAGGAAGGGATGGTAGCTATGATCATTGCGAAAAAGATCGATTTTATAAAGGAGTAGGCTACATGGAAGGGAATAAAATCCAATTGTAGGCCCTCCACAAAATCGGCACTGGAACTGAATCCGCCGAATACCCCGGCTACCCAACCTCCAAAAATGCCCACGTACATGGCTATGGCGATCACGAATGGATATAGCAACATGGCGATGATCTTGGGAAAGACCAAATAGTTCAAAGAATTTACGCCCATGACCTCCAAGGCATCTATTTGTTCCGTAACCCGCATGGTGCCTATGCTCGAGGTGATATAGGACCCCACTTTCCCGGCCATGATGATGGAGGTGAAGGTAGGGGCGAATTCCAAGATCACGGATTGTCTGGTGGCAAACCCTATAAGGTTTCTCGGTATCAAGGGATTGGTAATATTCAATGCGGTCTGTATGGAAACGACCCCACCGATAAAGAAAGAAATAAAGATGATTATGCCCATCGAGCCATAAACAAGCTCATCGATTTCCTTTAAGATCAGCTTTTTCATTACGGTCCATTTGGTAGGCTTTTTAAAAACCTCCTTGACCATAATAATGTAGCTACCTATAGATGCTATGTAGTTCATTCAGTGAAAATATACTTGCGGATGTAAAAATAACAAATTAAGGATCATTTAACTTCCAATTGATATATAAAGGTTTTATTTCGATATTTTTGTTGTTATAAAATTGGAAATAATGCGAAAGGGATGTGTGCTGTTATGGTCTGTGCTGGTTCTTATAGGAACCTATAGCACTACTTTGAACGCCCAAAGAAAATCTAAAAAGACACCTAAGACCGAGGCTCGGCAAGATCAGGATAAGGATATTGCCGTTGGCCCCAAACTGGTCGTTGGGATCGTCGTGGACCAAATGCGTTATGATTACCTGACCCGATTTTGGGACCAATATGGGGAAGGGGGATTTAAGCGTTTGGTAAATGAAGGTTTTAACTGCAAAAACAATCATTTTAATTATGCCCCTACCTATACGGCCCCTGGGCATGCCTCGGTCTATACGGGGACCACGCCCGCCATTCATGGGATAATAGGGAACGATTGGTACGATAAGTTTCAGGAAAAGGATGTTTACTGTGCCGGGGACGATGCCCATACTTCTGTTGGTACCCCTTCCGATGCAGGTAAAATGTCGCCCCATAGGATGGTGTCCACCACAATGACCGATCAATTAAGGCTGCATACCCAAATGCGCGGAAAAGTTATCGCCATTGCCGTAAAGGATAGGGGAGCCGTTTTACCGGGGGGACATATGGCGAATGCCGCCTACTGGTTCCGGGGCGGGGACGAGGGCAATTGGATCAGTAGTTCCTATTATATGGATGAACTGCCCCAATGGGTGAAGGAATTTAATGCGGCAAGAAGCGTTGATCAGTATAAAAAACCTTGGATCACCCTAAAAAATATTAATGCCTATGTAGAAAGTGGACCGGACAATAATCCTTACGAAGGTCTTGTAAAGGGGAAGTCCACACCTACCTTTCCCTACGATCTTCCTGCCCTATGGGACAGCAATGGGAAATACGGTATTTTGGCGGGTACGCCCTATGGCAATAGTCTGACTACGGATTTTGCCCTGTCGGCCTTGGAAAAGGAAGCTTTGGGGGAAGATGACATTACGGATTTTCTGGCCATAAGTTATTCCAGTACGGATTATGTGGGACATAATTGGGGCGTAAATTCCAAGGAGGTACAGGACACCTATATGCGTTTGGACCAGGACCTGGAACGACTTCTTAAAAAATTGGACGATAAGGTCGGGATGGGGGAATATACCGTTTTTCTGACCGCCGACCATGCCGGGGTACATGTCCCTGCCTATTTGAAGGATAATAAGGTTCCGGCGGCCTATTTGGATTTCGATAGTATTAAAAATAGTTTGGACGATTACTTAAGATATACTTTTGGATCGGCAGAACTGATCAAGGATATTTCCAACGACCAGATTTTCTTGGACCATAAAGTGATAAAGAACCTAGATATGGACCTGGTGGAGGTACAGAACGTCATTGCCCGGGAATTAATGGGTCATAACAGTATCTATATGGTATATACGGCAAATCAAATGTGGCAAAATAATTTTACCAAGGGGATAGCCAATATTATGCAGAACGGCTATAACCAAAAACGTTCCGGGGATATCCTGATCGTTTATAGGCCGGCGA
>DATGQM010000260.1:0-4581 GCA_035304205.1 Arenibacter sp.
AAAATAGCGACTGGAAAGGTACCCTAGCAGGCGATGGGGACGCGGCCTTGATCAACCAAGGGATCCATACCATTGATCTATTACTGGACATAATGGGAGATGTGGAGAGTGTTTTTGGCAAAACAAAGACAATAGTACACGATATTGAGGGGGAAGATATAGGAATCGCCCTACTGGAATTTAAAAATGGGGCCATGGGAACCATTGAAGGGGGTACATCCTTGTATCCGGGCTACAAGGAGCGTTTGGAAATTTATGGGGAGAACGGGAGCATAATCTATGAAGGGGGCGAAATAACCAGCTGGAACGTGAAAGGCGAAGCTGGAATGACGAACGACCTCCATCCGATTTCCCCTAGTGGTGCATCCGACCCCATGGCCATAGATTATCATTTGCATAGGACCCAAATAAAGGAAATGGTCCTGGCCGTCCGCAACGATCGGGACCCATTGGTAAATGGGGAAACTGCCATTAAATCCCTGGAACTGATCACGGCCATTTATAAATCTTCCAAGGAAAAAAGAACAATCGAACTATAATAACCACCAAAATTTAAAACGATCGGGGAAAATCATTAATCGGACTACCATGAAATTAAACTACATCGATTTTTTAGTAATAGGAGTTTTCTTTATATCAATGGTCATCATTGGTGCCTACGCTTATTTTAAGAACAAGAGTTCTGAAGATTTTTTTGTTGCCGGGGGCCACTTGCCTTGGTGGCTGTCCGGTATTTCCCACCACGTTTCCGGATATAGTGGTGCCGTATTCGTCGCCTATGCGGCCCTCGCCTATACCCATGGATTTTCATTATACGTATGGTGGGCATTTACCATAGGTATTGCAATAATTGCCGCCGCTAAAATTTTCCCGGTCCGTTGGGTCCGCTTGCGGAAAAAGTTCATGATACAGTCCCCTTTGGAATATTTGGCCATTCGTTATAATGTCCTGACCCAACAGATCATTGCCTGGGTCGGTGTAACGCTCAAACTTTTTGATGTCGGCGCCAAGTGGGCGGCCATTGCCATACTTCTTAACGTAACGACCGGAATTCCTTTTACCTATGGGATATTGATTTCGGGCGGTATTTCTTTGATATACATAACCGTCGGGGGGCTTTGGGCCGTAATCCTGACCGATTTTGCACAATTTCTGGTACAACTTGTAGGGGGCGTCATAATGTTTGTGATGGTATTGAACCGTTTTGATGGTTGGGACTCGATTTTCGGGATATGGGAAGAACTCCCCGCAGAAAACAGTCAATTGTTTAACGACCCCTATTCCGTAGGTTTCGCCATGGTCTTTCTGTTCATTAACTTCCTGAGCTATAATGGGGGCAGCTGGTCCCTCGCCACTAGGTACATATCCTCCAATACCGAAAAAGAAGCCTCAAAAGCGGCCTATCTCTCGGGGGTCCTCTATCTGATATGGCCGCTGATCCTGTTTTTTCCTATGTGGGCAGCTCCCCTTATTTTGCCGGGAATCGAGGATCCATCCGAATCCTATGGCCTATTGATACAACAACTTTTGCCCAACGGATTGATCGGTCTGGTCATTGCTTCCTTATTTGCCAATACCATGTCCATGACCTCATCGGATGTAAATACCATTTCTGCGGTGATTACAAGGGATATACTTCCCGTAATGTCGGATACCCTTAGAAGTAAAAGGAACTCCTTGTTCACTGCCAGGATCACTACCTTTATATTTACTTTTCTGACCATTGTGGTAGCGTTTCAATATGAATATTTTGGTGGGGTATTGGGACTGATCGTCACTTGGTTCGGTGCTCTTTTGGGGCCTATAGCCGTGCCCTTGTTGTTCGGTTTGGTCCCGATTTTTAGATCCTGTGGCCCAGTGGCCGCCATTTCCTCTATTTTAGCGGGATTAATTACCTTCAGCATAACAAAAATAATACCTATGGAAAGTATGGCACTGGAAGTAGGCCTGCCGGTAATCGTCAGTATGCTTGTATTTTCCCTACTGGGCTGGATCTCAAAAAAACCCGTCTCCAAGGAAGTTAGGGAATTGGAAGCTGCAATTGCCGATCTATAAAAATCAAATTATGCAAAAACTCGTAATTACCAACGGAAGAATTATCACCCCCTTTAGAATAATTCCCAAGGGAACCGTAGAGATCGAAAGAAACAAGATCACCGCTGTATATGAAGGGGATAACCAGGCGGACAATGCCATTGTAATCGATGCAAAAGATCAGTATGTCTCCCCTGGGTTCATCGACATCCATGTCCATGGCGGAGGAGGGCACGATTTTATGGATGGGGATATGAAGGGTTTTTTAAAAATTGCGGAACTGCATGCCAAATATGGCACCACTGCCATGCTGGCTACCACCTTGACGGGGGATAGGGACCAATTAATAAACACCTTGGAGGCCTATGAACAGGCCATTGGGAACAACAAAAATGGGGCGGAATTTATAGGTCTTCACTTAGAGGGACCTTATTTTGCCATGAGCCAGAAGGGTGCCCAAGACCCAAGGTATATCCGGGATCCGGACCCAAGGGAATATATGGACATCCTGGAAAGGTCCGACCATATCGCGCGATGGAGCGCTGCGCCGGAATTGAAAGGGGCGATGGAATTTGGACGGTATCTCCGGAAAAAAAAGGTACTGGCATCCATCGCCCATACGGATGCCATTTACGAGGAAGTCGTAGAGGCGGTAGGGAACGGGTATTCATTGTCTACCCACCTTTATTCCTGTATGTCCGGGGTAAGCCGAAGAAATGCCTTCCGATTTGCGGGGGTTATAGAAAGTTCCCTGTTAATGGACGAATTGGACGTAGAAATAATTGCAGATGGCATACACCTCCCCTCCCCTCTATTAAAATTGATCTACAAAGTAAAGGGACCCCATAAAATAGCCTTGGTCACGGATGCCATGCGGGCCGCTGGAAGTCCCGCCGGGGAGAGCGTTCTCGGACATAGGGAACATGGTTTAAAGGTCATTGTCGAAGATGGCGTGGCCAAACTCCCCGATCGCAGTGCATTTGCTGGCAGTATAGCTACCGCCGACCGTCTGGTCAGAAATATGATCGGCATGGCGGATGTTCCGCTACTGGATGCCATATTGATGATGAGCACTACCCCGGCACGCATTATGGGCATAGATCAAAAAAAGGGGAGCCTAAATGTTGGAAAGGATGCGGATATCGTTGTATTTGACCAAAACATCCAAATTCAGGAAACCATTATTGGGGGAAGACGGGTCTATAGTCGGCCGGAAAAAAAGACTAAAGAGTCAAAAAGTTAAGGGGTTATTACCTTAAATGTAAATAAATTTCCAAATATGTAATTTTTATATTTTTTGCGTCCTAATAAATACCAGTTTCAAGTGCATGTCATCTCATTTAAAAAGAACATTATGGGCAAGTTAATAACGCACGAAGAATACGTCAAAGCAAATATTCGTTTAGAGGAATTGATAAATGTTGTAGATGACAATACGCCATTAGATGACCCCTTGGCAAAAGAGTTTATAACCTCCCGTTAGGCCACGCGATCAAGAATCCTTAGCTTTAATATCCTTAAACAGTAACATATCCGTTATTTTGGAAGAGGCGCCCATATAAAATCCGTTTTCGGATTCAAAATGTTTGGGGTTTTTCCATGTCCCGAACAATATATCATAGATGGTAATATCCCCATAATTGTAGGCATGAATACCTTTGGCATGGTGCAGGGAGTGGGCCTCGGGCCTTTGCACAACATACCCCAACCATGTAGGGGTGCGGATATTGCTATGCTGGAACATACTTAAAAAGGTATTTATTAAAATAATAACGGTAGCTGCCTGCGGGGTAAAGCCCGCTACCAATACCAACAATAAGCTGCCCAATGCGGTAAAACCGATCATATCCATAGGACTAAAAATAAAGGCGCTGTAGGTATCCAACCTTTCAACACTATGGTGCATTTGATGGAACACCCTCCAGAGCGTATTGTTTTTATGCATAGACCTATGCCAAACATATAATCCAAATTGGTAGAGCAGTATGCCTGCCAGGCCACCCCAAAGAGTACCTAATCCGGTAAGGTCGATAAGCTGGTATTGGGCAAGATATCCGTCCCATAACAACGGGAAGTAGGTGGAGAGGTAAAAGAATAGGGCAAAAAATATCAGCCCCTTCAACTTCCAATATTTAATTTTGGGAAGCGAGCGAGCGGGAAATAATGCTTCCCAAAGCATAAGTCCGCCATAAATAGCGAGTACGATCAGGCTAATAGGATCTAAAAGAATTTCAAGTGGTGTTGGCATAACTGTTCTTTATTATGATGATTATGATACAAATTTAAAGAACAGGAATGATAACAATTTTGCTCAAACGTTTTGTTTTTTTACTTTAGGACCTGTATTAAACCAGAGGGAAAATTAGGTCGGTAACTTATATTCCTTTGTATTTTAGGGGAGATACTCCGTATTTTTCCTTGAATACACGACTAAAATGGGACAGGTTTTCAAAACCACTGCTGAAAGCAACTTCACTAATATTTTTTTTGCCCGATTCCAAAAGTGATTTGGAAAGTTCCAATCTTTTTAGGGTAAGCCATCTGCCG
>DATGQM010000261.1:0-5720 GCA_035304205.1 Arenibacter sp.
CACCTTCTTGTTGATTCCAAAGATCTGCCCGTGCATTACGTTCAGGGCTTTGTGAAGGTCCGACTTCCTCACCACCAGGCTCACGTTCTTTCCCGAAACGGTGTTGTTGAACAAGAGCGGCACTATCTGGTTCTTGATCAGGGAATTATAGGGCTTATGAAAGGTACTGAGGTCCTGTCCCACAATAGAAATTACGGAGACCTGATCCACAACGGTAATATTATTGATGTCCTGCAATTTAAAATCGGTCTGGAATTCCTCTTCCAGGGCAGATTTTGCCAGGGCCGCCTTTTTTGCCGACACTACCAGCCCGATCCCCCTTTCCGAAGATCCCTGGGAGATAATACTGACGCTGATATTGTTGTTGCCCAGGGTCCTAAAAATACGGGCATCCACCCCGACCTTGCCCAGGAGACCGCGGCCCTCTAGATTGATCAAGGCCATATTTTCTATCACCGACAGGGATTTGATCCCCTCCTTGCTGGTCTTGGCACTGATCAAGGTACCTTCGTTATCATCATTAAAAGTATTGAGGATCCTTAGTGGAATATTTTTCTCGATCAACGGGATAATAGTCTTGGCATGCAAGATAGTAGTGCCAAAGTTGGCCAGTTCATTGGCTTCCCCATAGGAAAGTCCGGAAATTCTCTTGGCCTCCGGCACCAGATCCGGATTGGCCGTAAAGATCCCGTCCACATGGGTATAGTTCTGTAGTTCCTCGGCATTGAGGAAATTGGCCAAGAGGGCAGCGGAATAATTGCTCCCGTTCCTCCCCAAGGTAGTTGTATCATTATGTTCGTTGGAAGCGATAAAACCGGTAGCGATCGCCACCGCATCCGTTTCCAGGGCGGCAAATTCGCGTTTTACATTTTCCTTGGACAGGGCCTCCAGTACTTTTGCGTCCCCAAAATTGGAATCGGTCTTGATCAGCTTTCGGGTATCCACAAAACTTGCGTTTATGCCTTTATCTTGCAGCAATCGGGTCAACAGTTTAGCCGACAGCAGCTCGCCATAGGACAGGACCTGATCTTTGACCTTAAGGCTATAATCCCCCAACAGGGCCACTCCGCCGAACAATTTCTCCAATCCATTTAATTCCTCCGATATATCGATATGGTCATAGACGGATCTTTGATATTTTTCAAAATCCTTAAAATCCCGGCTATAATCCATTCCCTTGGCAGCCTTTTCCAATAGGGCCTCCAGTTCGTCCGTAGCCTTGTCCCTCGCCGAAACTACCACGGCAATATGTTCCCCTGCATTTACTTTCCCCGTAATAATGCCCAACACGGCATCCAACCCCGGGCCATTGGCCAAAGACTTGCCCCCAAACTTCAGGATCTTCACTTTTTTTGTCCTGCCGTTCCTATCGAAAACACCTTTTAGCAGTTCCTCCATCTGATTGAACTCTATCAAAAATGCATCATGCCCATGTAGGGAATGAATCTCCCCATAGGTCACATTGCTATTGGCATGTGCCAATTTTTTAAAGGTATCCTTGTTCTCCTTGGCCGTAAAAAAAAGATCGGAGTCCACTCCTATAATATGGATATTGGTATCGCTGTTTTGAAGAGCGATAAATGCTTCTTCCCCATTTCTGGTAATATCTATCGTCTTTAGCAGCTGGTTCATCAATTTATAGGCCGATAACTGGAACCGTTCCTGCAATTTATTGCCATGGTGCATCAACCAACTTTCTACGTTAAATACTTTGAGCTCCTCATTGGTACTCCTTTTAAAACGCTCCTTAAAGGATTCCGGGGTCCTATAGCACAGCATGGCATGCATCCGGGCATCATGGACGGGCTGTTTGGAATTTACCAAAAATTGTTCCTGGATCTGACAATTGGCGATCAACCAGTCCGTAGACTTCCAATCGGACGCTACAGGAATAAGGTGCTCCGTTAAATGGGGATCCAGGGCCGCCATTTCCCAAGCGATTCCCCCACCCAAAGAACCTCCTATAAGGGCATAGAGCTTTTTTATTTTTAGGGCCTCCAAGCCCAAAAGAAATATTTTGGCAATGTCCCTTGCCACAAAATCCTTATAATTGTCGATAATAAATCCGTCATAACCGTTCCCGGGAATATTAAAGCAAAGTAGGGTATATTTTTTCGTGTCCAAACACTTGCCTTCCCCGATCAGGGTATTCCACCAGCCCTGTTTTCCCGCCACATTGGAATTGCCCGTTAGGGCATGGTTTACCAATATTATCGGGGCACTGTGCAATGGAAGTCCAAAGATCTCATAGGACAATTTAATATCCAGGGTACTCCCACCATGGGTAACATAGTTTTGGATCGAAAGTTGATGTAACATAGATAACGGCTGAAACAAATTTCTTTATAATGCGATTTAAGGACCGTTAAAATAAGGGAGCGGCATTCCTATGGCAAGCATGGGCAACGCTCCCTTGATCCCTATTATTTAAAAACGGAAAACGACTTGGTCAGGACTATTTATCTATAGCGGCAAATGCCTGTACCAAGTCTGCCTTGATATCCTCCAGATCTTCGAGACCAACACAGATACGGACCAGATCCTTGGTTACCCCCGTGGTAAGTTGGGCCTCATCGCTCAATTGTTGGTGGGTAGTACTGGCAGGATGGATGATCAAGGATTTGGTATCCCCGATATTGGCCAACAAAGAAAATAATTTGGTAGCGTCCACCACTTTTTTGGCCGATTCATATCCTCCCTTGACCCCAAAAGTAATAATGCCGCTCTGTCCGTTCGGCAGATATTTCTTGGCCAGGGAGTAATAGGGACTAGAGGGCAATCCAGGGTAATTCACCCAGGCCACTTCTTCCCTATCCTGAAGCCATTTGGCGATTTCCAAGGCATTTTCGCTATGTTTTTTGATACGAAGTTCCAAGGTTTCAAGCCCTTGTATGATCTGAAAGGAATTGAACGGACTTAAGACCGTACCGTAATCCCTTAACCCTTCTACCCTGACCCTTGCAATGAAGGCGGCCGCCCCCAGCGCATCGTGATATACCAATCCGTGATACCCGGGCGATGGTTCCGTAAATTCGGGAAATTTACCACTGCTCCAATCAAACTTCCCGGCATCCACTATAGCACCGCCCATAGCGGTACCGTTACCGTTGATATATTTTGTCAGGGAATGTATTACTATATCCGCGCCGTGCTCTATCGGTTTTACCAGGGCACTGGTAGCAACGGTATTATCTACGATAAAGGGTATTTTAGCTTTTTTGGCAACCGTTGATATCGCCTTTAGGTCCAACACATCCAATTTCGGGTTTCCTAGGGATTCCACAAAAATGGCCCGTGTATTTTCCTTGATGGCCCTTTCAAAGTTCTCCTCGTCGCCGGCATCCACAAAAGTGGTGGTGATCCCCAATCGGGGCAAGGTTACCGATAATAGGTTGTAGGTACCCCCGTAAATACTACTGGAGGCCACAATATGGTCGCCCGACTTCAATAGTACCAACAATGCCGTGGATATGGCAGCCATTCCCGAAGAAGTGACCACACTGGCGATTCCCCCTTCCAAGGCCGCTAAACGCTGCTCCAAGACATCGGTAGTGGGGTTGTTCAATCTAGTATAGATATATCCCGGTATGGACAGATTAAAAAGACCGGCCGCATGATCCGTATCATCAAATACAAAAGCGGTATTCTGGTAAATGGGCACTGCCCTTGTCCCCCCCGTCAATGTGGTATCGTGTCCGGCGTGTAGGGCGTTGGTAGCGAATTTTTGATTGCTCATGATTTTTTGATTTTTTTAAATTATTAATATTGATAAACATTAAAGTCGATAAAATAAAATAAAAATCCAAAAAAAATAGTGCCGACCGTGCGCTATTCCAAAATCAAAAGGTTAAAAAGAAAGTCGATTACCAAAGTAATCGTTCGTGTTATCTGCCATATCCACTAGGGATTTTCCTTTAGGGACCCTCGTGTTTTTGGTAGAATTTAGCACCTTCTTTGATACAGGAATCAAAGGGTTGCTAAGGCTTCAAAGGGTCTATTCCCTCCACCTTTCTTGATAACGATTCAATAAGTGTTTGAACTTTAGTTGTGCAAATATAGGAACGGAAAATTCTATTTTCCTAATATTTTGAAAAAAATTATAAATTAAAGGCCTTTTTTACCATATCCAATGCATCCAATTTCTCCCAGGTAAACAATTCCACTTCCTTTTCTATACGCCCGTTATAGGGCGATTCGAACACTTTGGTAACCAGTACGGGCTCCTTGCCCATATGCCCATAGGCCGCAGTTTCCAAATAGATGGGATTCCTCAGTTTAAGTCGATTTTCTATGGCAAAGGGCCTCATATCGAATAATTCTGCCACCTTTTTGGCAATTTCCCCATCGGATAGATCAACTTTTGCGGAACCATAGGTATCTACGAATATAGAGGTAGGCTCCACTACCCCAATAGCGTAGCTAAGTTGCACCAACATTTCATCGGCGACCCCTGCCGCGACCAGGTTCTTGGCGGCATGCCGGGCCGCATAGGCGGCACTGCGGTCTACCTTGCTGGGATCCTTCCCGCTAAAGGCACCGCCCCCATGGGCGCCCTTCCCCCCATAGGTATCCACAATGATCTTTCGTCCCGTTAGCCCCGTATCCCCGTGTGGGCCACCGATAACAAATTTCCCTGTTGGATTGATATGATATTTTATCTCCCCGTCAAATAGCGATCGTATGTCATGGGGCAATTGTTCCTTTACCTTAGGAATCAAAATAGAAATAATGTCCTTTTTTATTTTGGCCAACATTACCTCATCGTCCCCATCAAATTCATCGTGCTGGGTAGAGACCACTATGGTATCTATACGCTGTGGTACGTTGTCATCCGAATACTCAATGGTCACCTGCGCTTTCGCATCCGGTCTCAGATAGGTGATCAGACTCCCTTCACGCCTTAAATTGGCCAGGACCTGAAGTATCTTATGGGAAATATCCAGGGCCAAGGGCATATAATTTTCGGTTTCCTTAGTGGCATAGCCAAACATCATCCCTTGATCTCCGGCCCCCTGGTCTTCCTTGGCACCCCTATCCACGCCCTGGTTGATATCCTTGGACTGTTCATGGATCAATGAAATGACCCCACAGGAATCCCCGCTAAACTTGTAATCCCCGTTGGTATACCCTATCCTGTTGATCACATCCCTTGCTATTTGCTGTACGTCCAGGTAAGTGCGACTCTTTACTTCCCCGGCCAGGACTACCTGTCCGGTAGTCACCAAGGTCTCACATGCTACCTTGCTCTCCGGATCGAATGCCAAAAAATTATCTAGGAGCGCATCGCTGATCTGATCTGCAATTTTGTCCGGATGTCCTTCACTAACCGATTCCGAGGTAAATAAATATGCCATATTTGTTGTATAAATGATAAAGGGAAAGGATATGACGGAACCTACTAAAGAAGAACGGTCGTTCGGTTCCCGGAACCATAACAACCTAAACTGCTTTAGCATTTTATTACGCCAAGATCGCTTTGGCATTTAGAGGTTGCAATCAGTCAAATCCTTCCTCAAAATTTTCGTTTACAAAAGTACAAGAATTAACCACGTATCAAAAATGGTTTGACAACTTTTTTAAAATCGTGGCCCCGAAAACCTTTAGGTCCTATTTTGAAATCGTTTCATGTTAAAAGCAAACCGTTTGAGCTATGGGCATATTGCTTATCGCTTAAAACCTTTATTGCAAAACAAGCTCAAAGTCGGGAGACTTTGCGCAGC
>DATGQM010000262.1:0-5450 GCA_035304205.1 Arenibacter sp.
AAACTTAGGATTTATAGAAAGGACGAGAAAAAAATGTTCGACGTTACCCTAAGGCGCGATGTGGTCCCGATAAAGAGCGTGGACGCCTACTGCATGCTTACCCCCGAAATGGGCTATATAAAGGTAAACCGCTTTGCGGAGTCCACTTACAAGGAATTTAAAACCGCGTTGCGGAAATTGGAGGCCATGGGCGCCAAAAAGCTCACCTTGGATCTGAGGGACAATCCAGGAGGCTATTTAGGAATAGCGGAACAAATGGCGGATGAATTTCTTTCGGGCGGGAAGCTGATCTTGTTTACCAAGAATAAAAGAGGAAAAATAGATAAGGTATTCGCCACTAACAAAGGACATTTTGAGGATAAACCCGTATATGTATTGATCAATGAACGTTCCGCATCGGCCAGTGAGATCATTGCGGGCGCATTGCAGGACAACGATCTGGGGACCATAGTAGGGCGCAGATCTTTTGGAAAAGGGTTAGTGCAACGGGAAATGGACCTGGGAGATGGATCGGCGGTACGTTTAACGGTCTCCAGGTATTACACCCCCACGGGGCGTTCCATACAGCGATCGTACGACAAGGGGAACAAGGATTACTATCAAAGATTTATGGAAAGGTACCATAGCGGGGAACTTATCTCCGTGGACAGTATCAAGGTGGCCGACTCCCTGAAATTTAAAACGCCGAAAGGAAAAACGGTCTATGGGGGGGGAGGAATAATCCCGGATGTATTTGTACCTATCGGATCTAATGAACTGGAAGCCATAGAAAGTATGAATTCGGGCTTCCTTTCGTATTTTGTATTTGAGTACCTGGACGAGAATAGGGAAAATTATAAGGCTTATTCCAAGGAGGATTTTATAAACAGCTATAGCGTTGATGATATCCTTTTTGAAGTATTTATAAATTATTGCCTGTCCAAGAATATTAAAATGGATTTTTATTCCTACGGGGATCGGATCAAATTATATTTAAAAGCTACCCTGGCGGAACAATTGTTCGATGACAATACATATGCCCAAATAAAGAGCGGGGCGGATGAGATGGTGCAAAAAGTGCTCCAATTGGATCGGGACGGCCGATAGGGATGGATTGCAATTAATCCCTACTCCTCCATTTTATTTTGGATCCTTTTGGAGATGCCATAGACTAGCAACAATACGATGGCACATAAGGAGGCCATAATCCCTATTAGTGCTATAATACTATTTCCTTCCAGGGGATTTTCAAAGTCCACCAAGGTTACATTATAAGTTATAAGTCCAAATCCCAGTACAATAAGTACCAATATCCATATTCTTTTCATCCGATTATTTTTTGTTGATCCTTAAAACAATTGGTTAATATTCGTTGCAAATAGTTTAACCGCTATGGCCAAAAGAATGACCCCAAATATTTTCCGGATTACGTTAAGTCCGTTTTCCCCTATAAATTTTTCTATTTTCGAAGAGGATTTTAATACAAAATATACAAAAATAACATTTATTATAATAGCCACGATAATGTTGGAGAGGTGGTATTCCGCCCTAAGCGATAGCAGGGTGGTCACCGTCCCCGCCCCTGCTATCAACGGAAATGCGATAGGTACTATGGAGGCGCTCTGGGGGTGATCGTCCCTGTAAAGTGTAATTCCCAAAATCATTTCCAAGGCCAAAAAGAATATCACCAAGGACCCGGCCACGGCAAAGGAATTTACGTCTATCCCTATAAGTTTTAGGATCTCTTCGCCCACAAAAAGAAAGGCGATCATAATAACGGCCGAAACCAGGGAGGCCTTTCCAGATTCTATATGGCCTACCTTGTTCCTCAGGTTGATGATAATCGGAATGCTTCCTATGATATCTATGACCGCAAAAAGTACCATACTGGCCGTTACGATTTCCCTAAAATCCAAATATATATCCATAATCAAAGAAAAATAACCATACCGCGAAAAGGATTGCGGAAATGCGCCACAAATTTACGTTTATTTAGGGGCAATCGGATTTAATCACCGAAAAATTATCTCCTTAATTAAGGTATATTTGTAGCCTAATTTGAAGGTATGTTCCAACTGGGAAAAACATTGGTATCGGAAGAAATTATAGAGAACGAATTTGTCTGTAATCTTAGTGCCTGTAAAGGGGCCTGTTGTGTAGATGGCGATGCCGGGGCCCCCTTGGAGGATAGGGAGACCGAAATATTGGTAGATATTTACAGCAAGGTGAAACCGTTTCTAAGGGCCGAGGGCATTGCGGAAATCGAAAAACAGGGAGCATTTATCCGTGGGGAGGATGGCGAGTGGGAAACACCCCTGGTAAATGGAAGCGAATGTGCCTATGTGATCTTTTCCGATAACGGGACCGCAAAATGCGGTCTGGAAGCGGCATACGAGCAGGGGGCCACTAATTGGAAAAAACCGGTTTCCTGCCATTTGTACCCTGTCCGGGTAACGGAATATACCGAGATCACTGCGGTGAATTACCATAAATGGGAGATCTGCGACCCTGCCTGTGCCCTGGGAAAGGAATTAAAGGTGCCCATCTATAAATTTGTAAAGGACGCCTTGATCCGTAAGTTCGGTAAAAAGTGGTATGCGGAATTGGAACAGATCGCCAATGACCATACTAGACGATAGGGATATGTAAAACAACTTTGGTGCCCAGTGCTTCCCTTGCGGGGCCATAGAGGTCAATTATTTCTACTTGGAAGGAGTTTTCAAAGTCCTTGGAAAAGTTTGCCAATCGCTCCTTGGTAATATCTATGCCAACGGATTTCCGTTTCAGTACCTTGTTTTCCTTTATTCTTTCCGACGCCTCGCGCCCAACACCGTTGTCCGTGATACTGATCTTTGTGTACTTATCGTTTTCCACACTTACCATCAGGTCTATATTTTTTTCCCCTTCTTTGGACGAAAGTCCGTGCCATAGGGCATTTTCCAAAAATGGCTGAAGGATAAGGGAAGGTATCTTAATATTGTGCGGATCTATGCCATCGTTGACCTTTATCGTGAAATTGATCTCGTCCGAAAATCGGATATTCTCAATATTCATATAGAGTTCTATAGTCTCCAGTTCATCGGACAGGGAAATTTCCCTTACGGAGGAAGCCTCCAGGATTTTTCGTACCAATTTTGAGAATTTATTGAGGTAATGGACCGCATTTTTCTTTTCGTTGTTAATGATATATAGTTTGATCGAGTTTAACGAATTGAATAAAAAATGGGGGTTCATCTGGCTGCGCAACATGCTTTGTTCCAAGGTCAGGACCTTCTTCTCATGTTTAAGTTCCTTTTGCCTATATAGTATATAAAGTAAAAAGGTAAGGAGGGCCATACCCAGGGCCCCGATGATCAGGGTGTTGGTCTTTCTTTTCAGTTTTAGGTTCATCAATTCGTTCTCACTGGCCAGGGATGCTATCTGATTGTTCTTTTTTTCGGTTTCAAATTTTATGATAAGATCATTGACATAGCGTCTATTTACCTCACTGTTAATTTCTTCGTTCAGATTTTCCGCTTTTTGGAAATATAGCAGGGCGTTTTCAAAATTTCCCCTATGGGTGGCCAGTTTTGACAAAAAAGTATAGGCCAGGGAAATAGTACTGGGCAATTGGTGTCTTTGTGCAATTTCCAGCCCCCGGTTTAGGTGTTCCTCCGATCGATCATCGTTGTGCAGCTCCATCAGCGCCCAGCCCAAATTAATATTTATGGATGCAATAATATGCATGTCCCCGATACCTTCCGCGGCCAAGAGATTAGGTTCCAGAATGTCCAAAGCTTCCGCTGCCTTATTTTGTTTGATATAAATTTGTGCGATACTGTTCTTGCAAAGTATCCTGCCCTTGTTACTGTTGATCTCGTTGTTGTAGTCCAGGGAGGTCCTATAATGGTGAAGGGCCTCTTCCAGTTCCCCTTTCTGTTCCAGACATTCCCCGATATTTTGATAATTTATGGCAAGTCCCAATTTATTGCCCAGTTCCTTTTCCAGTTCCATGGATCTTTTAAACTGGGCAATGGCTATATCATATTGCTTTAGCGTAAGGTATAGGTTGCCGATGCTGTTAAGGGAAACATTAATGCTTCTTTTGATGCCTTCCGATGGTTTTTTTTCGGTTTCTGCCAGCTCCAGGGCTTCTTGGTGATAGTCCAGTGCTATTTTAATGGCATCGCTCTTGCGGTAGATCACTCCTAGCATATTAAGGCTGTATATCCTGAATTCCAGGTTGTCGGCCTTAATGGCGGCCTCTAGGGCACTTTTATGGAGGTAGATCGCTTTTTGGAATTGGGAAATGTCCCTGTATTTTCTGCCCAAGTGGTTCAGGGCATACGCTTGGCCCGTATAAAACTTTTTTTGGGCGGCCGCATTATTGAAATAGCGCATAAAGATAGTATCGCTTCTTTTGGGCTTAAGGACCGAATCGAGTTCCTTATAAGTTTTGGGCGCGGCATGGATAAGGTCATCGCTAAGTTTTTTAAAGGATTCGGGTACTTCTTGGGATGAAACTTTAAAAAAGGGAAGGCACAGCAGTATCCATATACAGACATAGAACCTGAGGTCTACCGGGGTAAAAAAAGGGGTTCTTGTAAACTTCAGGGAGATGGATTTCATGGAATTGGCCTAGATTAGATCAAGGAAGTCCGATTTTTTTTGTCTTGAGACGGGAATTTTATGATTGGACTGTAAAATGACGTAGCCATCCGTTTTAAGGAACTCCTTTATTTTGGTCATATTGATGATAAAGGAATTATGGATCCTAAAAAAGGTGTCGTTCGGTAATAGTCCATCTACTTCCTTTAACTTTTTGGTGAGTAATATTTTTTGGCCGTCGCTTAGGAACAAGGTGGTATAGTTGCCATCGGACTCGGCAAAGAGGATTTCATCGCTTTGAAGGAACAATAATTTGCCATCCGTATTGATGGTGATCTTTTTTTGTAGTGCATGGGAGTTGAATTTCAAGAGTATCTTCTCCAATTTGTCCGCTTTGTAATTCCTATTGTTGAATTTTTTTATTTTGGCAATGGTATCGATCAGATCATCCGTATCTATTGGTTTTAAAAGATAGTCTATGGCCTCGTTCTTTAAAGCCTTTATGGCATATTGGTTGTAGGCCGTCGTGATGACCACGGGAAATTCCTTGTTCTGTAATTTTTGGATAAATTGAAATCCGTCCATTGTAGGCATTTCAATATCCAGGAACAGGCAATCCGGCGTATTTTGTTCCAAATACGCCAGGGCCTCAAAAGGGTCCGTAAAGGAAGCGACTACCTTTATCTCTTTGCTAAAGTTGGTCAATTCCCAGGAAAGGCTCTGGAGGGCCTTAATTTCATCGTCTACCAATACTGCTTCTAACATAGTCAAGGAAAGATACTCAAAATTAAAATTATGTACGGTAAACCATTAATGTTTTGTGTCAATGGAAACAAATCGATTACAATCGGTGGAAAAATGTTTAAGATCGGAACCATAGAATC
>DATGQM010000263.1:0-8424 GCA_035304205.1 Arenibacter sp.
CGGTCTGATCTATTTTTGCTCCACCGCAACCCAGGGCGAGACCTAGCATTGCAAAACATCGAAATTCTTTCATGTATCGCTGTTTTATTGTTTTACAGGGTCTTTTTGTTTTACAGGGTCTTCGCTCAAAGGCTGGAGACTTTGTGCAACTGTGCAGCTGGGCTTTATTCGACTTTAAACCTTTTCTGCCCACTGCAACTGCCTACTTCAACTTGAACCTTGAACTTGGAACCTATAATTATGCCAACATCGTTACCGGGTTTTCCAAAAAGGCCCTTAAGGTCTGTAAAAATTGGGCTCCCGTTGCACCGTCTACGGTCCTGTGGTCGCATGCCAAGGTAACCTTCATGACACTCCCTACCACGATCTGTCCGTTTTTGACGACGGGTTTTTCCTCAATGGCCCCTACCGATAAAATGGCGGAGTTCGGCTGATTGATAATGGAGGTAAATTCCGAGATCCCGAACATTCCCAAATTGGATACCGTAAAGGTACTGCCTTCCATTTCGGCGGGACTTATTTTTTTGTTCCTGGCCTTTCCTGCCAGATCCCTTACCGAGGCCCCGATCTGGGTGAGGCTCATCTGATCGGCGAATTTTAGGACCGGCACCAATAGGCCATCCTCTACCGCAACGGCCACCCCGATATGTACATGATGATTGATACGGGTAGTCTCCGTGCTCCATGTTGTATTTACCCGTGGATGTTTTTTTAATGCCACTGCACAAGCCTTTACTACCATATCATTGAACGAGACCTTGGTATCGGGCAACGCATTGATATGTTCCCTGGATGCTTTGGCATTATCCATATCCACCTCTATGGTAAGATAATAATGAGGTGCCGAATATTTGGATTCCGCCAGGCGTTTCGCGATTACCTTTCGCATCTGTGAATTTTTGACTTCCTCTACCGCCTCTTCCCCTACTGGCAAATTAAGGGGAGCTGCAGCCGTTGTTTTGGCCGTACCCGATTTCTCTTCCCCTGCGACCGCTTTATCCGCAGATTTTTCGCCCGGTCGGTATTCCTCTATATCCTTTCTAACGATCCTACCCTGATCGCCACTACCTTTTATGTCATTTAGGTCGACTCCTTTTTCCTGCGCCAATCTCTTGGCCAAGGGGGAGGCAAATATACGCTGTCCGTCATTGGAAGTGACGGCTATGGGTTCTTCTTTCGTTGCCGAAGTGCTTTTCGGCTTTTCGGTTTCCGTTTCCGTTTCTTGAGCGGAAGAGCCGCTCCCTCCGGCCAGTACGGCATCCACATCGGTCCCTTTGGGGCCGATAATGGCCAAAACGGTATCTACCGGGGCCGATTCCCCTTCCTTGATTCCGATATACAACAAGATTCCCGAATAAAAGGATTCGAACTCCATGGTAGCCTTATCCGTTTCTATTTCGGCAAGGATATCCCCTTCTTCGACCTCGTCCCCCACTTTTTTCAACCAGCTTGCAACGGTCCCCTCTTCCATCGTATCACTAAGACGGGGCATCTTCACGATCTCCACTCCCTCGGGAACGGCCGCAGCATCTGTCTTGGCATCCGATTTCTTCTCTTCTGCGGTCTCTTTTTGTTCGGGCCGTTCCCCCTTTTTTTCCTTTTCTTCCTTAGGCTCGGAAGACGGATTCAAAAGTCCCGAAATATCCTCCCCTTCTTCCCCTATAATGGCAAGAAGGGCATCTACCGGGGCCGTATCGCCCTCCTTGATCCCTATATACAATAAAGTACCTTCATTGAAGGATTCGAACTCCATGGTGGCCTTATCCGTTTCAATTTCAGCTAAGATGTCCCCTTCCTCGATCTTGTCCCCTACTTGTTTTAGCCACTTAGCAACGGTACCTTCTTCCATGGTATCGCTAAGTCTTGGCATATTTATTACTTCCGCCATCTACTTAAATTTTATGTTGTACAAATGGATAGTCCTCTTGATCGTATACCATATCATATAACTGGTTTACCGGTGGAAAATCGGATTCCTCCGCAAATTTTTCGCATTCGGAGACCAGTTTTTTGACGCGCTTATCTATCGTCTTTATTTCCTCCTCCGTGGCGTACTTATTTTCCAGGATAACATCCAGGACTTGGGTGATAGGATCTATCTTTTTGTATTCCTCAACCTCCTCCTTGGTTCTATAATGCTGTGCATCGGACATGGAATGGCCCCTGTATCGGTAGGTCTTCATTTCCAAAAACGTAGGTCCGCCGCCCGATCTTGCCCGCTCTATGGCCTTGCTCATTTCCTTGGCAACGGTTACCGGATCCATACCATCTACCGGGCCACAGGGCATTTCATAGCCAAGGCCGAGCTTCCATATTTCGGTGGAATGGGAGGTCCTGGCAACCGATGTTCCCATAGCATAACCGTTGTTTTCACAAACGAACACCACGGGTAGCTGCCAAAGCATCGCCAAATTGAAGCTTTCGTGCAGGGATCCCTGTCTAACGGCCCCATCACCCATATAACAGATGGTAACGGCGTCCCGCTTAAAATATTTATCGGCAAAGGCAAGGCCCGCACCTAGTGGGATCTGTCCCCCAACGATTCCATGGCCGCCATAAAAACGATGTTCCTTGGAAAAAATATGCATAGATCCGCCCATGCCCTTTGAAGTTCCGGTAACCTTGCCATAGAGTTCTGCCATAACCTTCTTGGGGTCTTCCCCCATCCCTATCGGCTGAACGTGATTCCTATATGCCGTGATCATTCTATCCTTTGTAAGGTCCATTGCATGTAAGGCCCCCGCCAATACCGCTTCCTGCCCATTGTAAAGGTGCAAAAATCCACGAACTTTTTGTTGAATGTATACGGCAGCAAGTTTATCCTCAAACTTTCTCCAGAACAACATGTCCTCATACCATTTAAGGTAGACCTCTTTGGTTATTTTCTTCATTAATTGTCAATTTATGTAGTATTTCGCATTATTAAAAGACAAGCTAAAAACAAAACGGAAAACAAAAATACACATATAAATTAACAGGAAAAAAATTATGATAAAAAGGTTTACGGAAAGGAATATATATCTATAGCTTTCGACAATAATAAACGATACATGGACATCTGGGCACGGTATATACGGCAACCCCGGATCAACCTAGGAAAGAGCTGTTGAACGCCAGGGGAAGAATATCGGAAACGGAATGGCACTTTAATACCTTCCCGGTTTCCCCCGACATAATAATCGATATCGGACGAAGCTGTCGTATCTCATATTCCGAGATGGCTTGCCTGCAATTTCCACAGGGAGCGGCAGGCCTATCCATGGCATGGTTTTTTGAAGTTGCACTGATCGCTATCGTTTTTATGGGGACGTTCGGATATTTGGAGGAGGCATAAAACACAGCCACCCTTTCCGCACAAAGACCGGCCGGATAGCAGGCGTTTTCCTGATTGTTCCCTTCCACTATTTCCCCATTGTCCAAAAGTACGGCCGCACCCACTTTAAAATTCGAATAGGGGGAATAGGCCCTTTCTCGGGCATGTATGGCCATTTCCATTAATTGCGCATCCTCCATCCCCAATTCTTCCTTCGACCCGTATACCACGAGTTCAAAGGTTATTTTTCTTTTTTCCATAGGAACATACCTGATTTACATATCGGTTAAAATACAAAAATCCTGCCGCCATGGTCAGGATCTGCGTATTTATGGGCATACCATTATTGTATTGATCAATCGTTTAAAAATTCCTCTCCCAGATTAAATGTCAGCGAGAACCTGAGCGTATTTTCCAATGGATTCCTTACCTTGGAAGTAGAGAACAGATAGGATAGATCTACCTGTGCCGATTTAAATTTAAAACCCGCACCCAGGGTAAAGAACTTTCTCGATCCCTTTAGGTCGCTTTCGTTAAAATATCCGGTCCTTAACATAAAGGCCTCCTGATAGGTGTATTCGGCCCCCAGCGCCCAGGTAAGTTCCTTTACTTCTTCCGTGAACCCATCCGGGGCATCCCCGAACGACTTGAACACTCCTTCAAAAAAGGTGGTCTTTTGATATTCGTCGTTATCAACACCGTTTATGATTCCATCCCCATTAAAATCCTGCGGCGTGGGCACCAACAATTTATTGAATTCCGTTGTTAGTCCCAGTACATTGTCCTGATCGAGGATAAAATCGAAGCCCACTCCCAATTTCAGGTTCGTAGGCAGGAAATTTTCCTGTCCCCCGTCATCATATTTGATCTTATTGCCCAAATTTGAAATATTGAACCCGGCCCTCCAACGCCCATCAAAACTGTTATAGGCCATCTCCCGGGAACGATAATAGCCAGAAACGTCCACGGCAAAAGCATTGGCAGCCTTGGAATCCTCGCTACCATTATCCGGTAATTTTAGATTGGAACTAATAAAACGGCCTGCGATCGCCATGGAAAAGGTCTCGCTGAGCTTTAACGAATAGGAACCGTCAAAAGCAAGCTCATTGGGCTTGGCCAACCTGGCTACATCCCCTGCAAATTGTCTCAGTTCTATCTCCCCCAGCGTAAAATACCGGATTCCCAGGGCAAAGGCACTGCGTTCATTTATCTTATTATGGAAAGTGGCACTTAATAACGATATATCCGTAATGATGCTCTCCAGATACGGGGTATAGCTTACCCCGATACCAATTTTTCTTTCGGAAAATGCAAATTTGGCAGGATTCCATTGTTGGGAAAAAGCATCCGTAGAAGTCGCCACTCCCATATCCCCCATACCCGATGCCCTAGCGTCCGCAGCTATCGTCAAAAAGGGGACCGCCGTGGTAATCACCCTATTTTCTTGTGCTGAAACCCTACAAATGGCAATAAACAGGACTAGTATTGCTATTTTTTTCATTCTTAACAGTCTATTAATTTTGGTCGAAACCGATCCGCCCGGCTGAAATACAATACGATTTTAAGTCATATATAGTAATAAACGACCGTTTTAATCATATCTTATATCCATAACGGAATATTTGTGGATAATTAGATCGACATTCCCCTGTCGGGCCCTCGACTAATTTTTAAAGAAGCAGCCTTGATCCATACTATAACACATTATGGAGCGTTATTTATATGGATCGATGTGGGAGCGACTCGCGTTAGATGAAAATATTTTCCCTTGAACAAAATATTATGTGTTAATCATCGTTTTATATGCCAAAAGCAACACAAAATTTATAATAATATATGAATCGCAGACTTCCTTATCCGAGGTTTGTTTTTTGAACTCAAGTCCTAATTATGAAAAAAGAATTCATCAAAGTTGTACTCTCTTGCGCTATTGTGGCCGGTGGTTTTACAAGTTGCAAAAACTCATCATCCTCCAAGAACGTTTCAAGGGCCACTGGCTGGAAAATAAATGCCAAAGAGGGGGGATTTCAGTACAATTCAGATTTTAAGGAACAGGAAACCGCCCCAGGTCTGGTCTTTATTGAGGGAGGCACATTTACAAAGGGCCAAATACAGGATGATGTTATGCGCGATTGGAACAATACGGCTACCTCCCAGCACGTGCAGTCTTTTTATATGGACGAGACCGAGGTTACCAATGTTATGTACCTGGAATACCTGGACTACCTAAAAAGTGTATATCCTCCCGAGGACCCCAAATATGTGCATATTTATACAGGGGCACTACCCGATACGCTGGTATGGAGGAACAGGTTGGGGTTCAACGAAACCATGACCAATAACTATTTGCGTCATCCGGCCTATGCCGAGTACCCCGTAGTGGGCGTTAACTGGATCCAGGCCACACAATTTGCACAATGGAGAACGGACCGGGTAAACGAAGTGATGTTGGAGCGGGAAGGATACCTTTCCGAAGATGCCAAATACCAGGTAATTGCCGGAGAGGCCGAAGGTAGCTTTAGTACGGAAGCTTATTTAAACAGACCGGAATCCGTTTACAACGGTCAAATAGATTCATTGCAGGGAAATAAAAAACGGGATTCCATTAACGTATTCGCAAAGCGAAGTAGCGGTATCATATTGCCCGAATATAGATTGCCGACCGAAACGGAATGGGAATATGCGGCCCAGGCACAAATAGGAAGCAGGGAATACAACAACTATAGGGGAAGAAAAAAATATCCTTGGGAAGGCGATTATACCCGTAGCGGACAGCGCGTGGGAAGGGGAGATCAATTGGCCAACTTTAAGCAAGGAAAAGGGGATTATGGCGGAATTGCCGGCTGGTCCGATGATGGTGCCGATATTACGGCAGAGGTCAAATCATACAAACCCAACGATTTTGGATTGTACGACATGGCCGGGAACGTAGCCGAATGGGTAGCCGATGTATACCGACCTATAGTAGACGATGAGGTCAGCGATTTTAACTATTACCGTGGCAACGTGTATATGAAGACCGCTATCGGGCCAGATGGAAAAGTAAACGTGATCCGCGACTCCATAGTCTACGATACACTGCCCAATGGAAAAATAATGGCCGTGAATTTACCGGGAGAAATTAAAATGATACCTGTCGGGGAAGAGGAAACCTTCCTAAGGACAAACTTTTCTTCCAGCGATAACAGGGGCTATAGGGACGGGGAACCGGGTTCCTCCAGATTTTATGATCAATTTAGCGATGAGGATGAAAATAGCACCAATAAAAAGAAAATGTACAACTCTCCGGTAAGCAGGGTACATGCGGACTCCTCCGGAACCATTATCCGGGCCTATGACGAATCCAACAACAGGACTACCCTGATCAACGACGAGGTGCGGGTATTTAAAGGAGGATCTTGGAGGGACAGGGCCTACTGGCTGGATCCTGCGCAAAGAAGATACCTGCCCCAATTTATGGCAACGGATTATATCGGTTTTAGGTGCGCCATGTCCAGGGTGGGATCAAAATCCAAGACCAAGAACAAAACGCCCAGGAGCAGATAGATCGGATCGTATACTATCTTTAATAATCATAAAAAAAGCCCTTTTTAAAAAGGGCTTTTTTTATATCTTCGATCTATGACGATACCTGAGCTACATCAACTTTTTTTGACCTATCCGAATCCTTGTACGGATACCCGAATAATTACGCCCAACTGCCTGTTCTTTGCCCTTAAGGGTGAAAATTTTGATGGAAATACCTATGCCGCCAAAGCCTTGGACCAAGGTGCGGCCTATGCGATAGTGGATATCCCATCGGTTGCGGGGCAGGAAGGCACTATCTTGGTCCAGGATGTATTGACCACCTTGCAGGATCTAGCCAAATACCACCGACAATATTGTGGAACAAAGGTGATAGGCCTTACCGGGAGCAACGGCAAGACTACCACCAAGGAACTCATTACCGCCGTACTGTCCAAAAAATATAGGACCATAGCTACCAAGGGCAATCTTAACAACCATATCGGAGTACCATTGACCTTACTATCCATTGAACCCGATACCGAAATTGCCGTGGTGGAGATGGGTGCCAACCATCCCAAGGAAATAGAATTCCTCTGCCAATTGGCCTTGCCGGACTATGGCTATATCACCAATTTCGGGAAGGCGCACTTGGAAGGCTTTGGTAGCGTGGAAGGAGTTATAAAGGCCAAAAGTGAACTATACGACCACCTATTGGCCCATAATAAATTCGTGTTCTTTAATGCGGACGACCCCGTACAGAATAAAAAATTGGCGACCGTAACCCATAAATATGGATTTAGCAGGGATAGGGAAACATCTTGTCCCATACGATTAATAGGTGCGGACCCTTTTGTCCGGATCCAGGTGGGGGAAATTTCCATTCATACCCAATTGATAGGGGGCTATAATTTCACCAATTGTTGTGCCGCCATAGCTATCGGGAATTACTTTGAAGTGGATATATTGGACATAAAAGCGGCCATTGAGGACTATATCCCGCAAAACAATCGCTCCCAGATCATTCATAGGAATGGGATCCAGATTATATTGGACGCTTATAATGCCAATCCTAGCAGTATGAAAGCGGCATTGGAAAATTTAAGAGATCTGAAAGCGGACCATAAGATCGCTTTTTTGGGCGATATGTTCGAGCTGGGAAAATCCGCGGAAGCGGAACATCAGGAAATCGCCGATCTGGCCGAAAATATGGGTTTCGACCGGGTGTTTTTGATCGGGTCCAACTTTTATGGAACCAATGGATCTTTAAGCAAATATAAATCTTTTGATGAATTGGCCGAGGTGCTAAAAAAAGTTCCTATGGACCCGGCCGTTGTTTTGATAAAGGGATCCAGGGGCATGGCCTTGGAGAGGATCCTCGAACTTTTATAGGTTGTATGCTATAGGCTTTAGGCAGTATGCTGTATGCTTTAAGCTACCCCTATATTATCCGAAACGGAAATGTTAAGTGGGACATACTGGATTCGAACCAGTGACCTCTGCCCTGTCAAGGCAGCGCTCTAAACCAACTGAGCTAATACCCCATTACCTATAATTCCTAGATGAAAAATAGTTGGGCAAACTTACATCAATTTAAAATAAGGGAC
>DATGQM010000264.1:0-3171 GCA_035304205.1 Arenibacter sp.
AGGGGAATAAAGGCCAGCAAAATAGGGAAATTAATAAATGCCCCGTCGTATATATTAATAATACTGGCGGCACCTATACCCCCCATCATTCCGATAAAAAGCCAGGGCAAGCGTGCACGGGTCAATCTCCAGATACTATCATCGGCCTCCACATCCTTGGAAATACCCGCTGCCAACTGATAATCCTTTTCGGCCTCTTCCCGGATTACGTCCACAATATCATCGATGGTGATCCTGCCCACCAAGCGCCCAATTTCATCCACTACCGGGATAGCTTCCAAATCATATTTGGTCATGATCCTGGCTACCTCGTCCGGTCTCTCGTTTACATTGACATAATCTACCTTTGGGATATAAACATCCTTAATATTGGTCTTGGTAGAGGTGGTCAACAGATCCTTTAGGGAGAGCCGCCCCTTGAGTTTTCCTCCATCGTCCACGACATAGATGGAATGGACCCTGGTAACATTTTCGGCCTGCACCCTCATTTCCTTTACACAGGTAAGCACGTTCCAATTCTCGTTTACCTTTACCAGTTCCTTGGCCATAAGTCCCCCTGCCGAATTCTCATCGTACTGTAAGAGGTCCACAATATCCTTGGCATGCTCCCGGTCCTCCAATTCGGAAATGACCTTTTGCACCATTTCCTTGGGGAGTTCCCCAATGATATCTACGGCATCATCGGTATCCAGCTCGTTTAACTCATCCGCGATTTCCTTGGCGGAAAGTTTGCCCAAAATAGCTTCCCGGACATCCTCATCGAGCTCCGTAAGGGTCTCCGAGGTCTTTTCGGTATCCAGAATCTTGATCAGGTAGGTGGCATGGTCCTCGTCCAGGTCATTGATGATCTCCGCCACGTCCGCATAATGCACCTCTGCCAACAAGGCTATGAGGATAGCATCTTGCCGGTTATCTATAAGCTGTTGTATCTCAGCTATAAATTCTTCGGTGAGTTTAAACGGTATCATTTTGTATTTTCTGTGTCAATGAAATAAAATCTGAAACGGACAATTGTTCCGGGCGGAGGGCAAAGATACTATCTTCTTGGAGAACATCGGAAAGATTAAAGGTTTTTAAACTGTTCCGAAGGGTTTTTCTACGCTGGTTAAATGCCGCCTTTACTACCTGTTTAAATAATTTTTCATCTACTTTTAGATGGTAGTCGTATTTCCGTATCAACCTCAGCACGCCCGATTGGACTTTCGGCGGGGGATCAAAGACATCGGGGGAAACGGTGAACAGATATTCCGCATCATAAAATGCCTGCACCAGGACGGAGAGTATCCCATAGGCCTTGCTCCCCTCCTTTTCGCAGATCCTCTCCGCCACTTCCTTCTGGAACATTCCGGAAAACTCAGGGACCTGATCCCTGTATTCCAACATTTTAAAAACGATCTGGGTAGAAATATTATAGGGAAAGTTACCGATTATGGCAAACTGATCCTTCCCGAACAGTTTTTCCAGATCGTATTTTAGGAAGTCGGCCTCCACCACCTTAAAATTACTTTTGGGATGCCTTGTGCTATTATTTTCTAACAGGAAGCCCTGCTCAAGATAAAGTATAGACTCCGTATCCAGGTCCATGGCAACCAGATCCAGGTCCTTTTCCAACAGGTATTTGGTAAGTACCCCTGTTCCAGGGCCAATTTCCAGTACCTTTCCATATCCATCCAAAGTGAGTATCCCCCCAATTTTTTCGGCGATGCCCTCATCTTTTAGAAAATGCTGCCCCAGATGTTTCTTTGCCTTGACAGGACTTTGTCCCGTTTGTTTTTCATAGCGTTTTCCCCTATGGACCCGAACTGTATTTTTATCTTTTTTTTTAGCCATCCCGTGTTGCCTTAATTGGATTAATGTTCACTTATAAGGGCCAGTTCGGTACTAAAGACTACAAACTTGCCCCCAAAACGCTCCGTTCCCTTATTGGCAAGCCTATCCGCATCCTCTTCATAATATTTATCCAGGGTCTCCCTTGAATTGGTCGTATACTGCACGGAAAAGGTAGACCCGCCCATCTCTTCCTCCACAATCACCTTCGTCATTAGGGCCTTGGAAAACTTGCCCGTAGCCAACATCTCCGGGATATGGATATCCCTCATCCAGTGTAGCCAATCTTCCTGCACCGATTCCTCTATGTTCGTAGTAATGTTATATATGTACATTGTTGTTGTTTATGTCCCAAAAAGGAAACTTGAGTTTACTCCGAAAACCCAGCTAAAAAGTTAAGGCCCGCCCTACCGGTATGGGTGGGAGTTAAAAAGCTAAGGATTTTTCTTATTTTATTCATCGTTAATAATCATATTATTACAATTTTTGTAAATCCGATTTTTGTTGTATAATAGCTATCAACTACTTTTCGGAGCAGGTTCAAACTTCTATTCGAGATTTTCTTTAGTTCAAATGATCTCCCCGGAGCTGTCTAAAGTATTTCCTCGCTTGGGGAAAAAAGTAACTATCCGGATGGTCGTATATGATCCTTTCATAGTGCGCCATGGCCTTTTCCGGTTGCCCCAAAACGGTGCGGTACAATTCGGCCAACGCAAAATGGGCATCATCGGCCAAAATATCATCGGCGTAGAACTCCGTTATCTTAAGGTAGTTAAATTCCGCCTTTCCATATTCCTTCACATCGGTCAAAATTTCCCCTTGTTTCAATAGGGCCTCATCCTCTATTTTTTCCCCTTTATGATTTTCCAGTATTCCGTCCAATAAGGCTACGGCTTCCATTTTTTTGTTCCGATAATCCAAAAGGTCGGCACGGGCATATTGTTTTAGGGCCGTCCGGGTGGAATCTTCCAAGGAATTATCGGAGATCAACAGGCTCAATTGCATCGCATCATTGGCGATCAGCTGCGAGGTGGATGCCCGCAATACTTTTAGTTGCGTTAATGCCCAATCAAAATCCCCCTTATAAAAACTGGTCCGTGCCACCTTAAAGCGTGCTTCCTGTCCCAGCACATCGTTCTTTAGGCCTTTTTGTATTTGGGAAAAATAGATCAGGGCGCGGTTAAATTGTTGGTCATAGACCAATATATCCCCCAAGGCATTTTTTATATAGGATGTGCCGTAGGGGTTAAGCGGCAGTTCCAAACATTTTTCCAGGATGGCGATCGCAGGTTCGGGGGAATCCCTATTGAACGTCAAAAAATTGGCATAGGCGATCTGCAATTG
>DATGQM010000265.1:0-5357 GCA_035304205.1 Arenibacter sp.
CAAGGAAGTGTAGTTACGATTATCGAAGGATAAGCCTTAATTCATGATCACATTTCCAAATTAAAAGAAAATGGCAAGATATACAGGACCAAAAACAAAGATCGCCCGTAAGTTCGGGGAAGCGATTTTCGGGGATGATAAATCTTTTGAGAAAAGAAATTATCCTCCAGGACAACACGGTAACAATAGACGCCGTGGTAAAAAGTCGGAATATGCTATCCAGTTAATGGAAAAGCAGAAAGCAAAATACACCTATGGTATTTTGGAAAGACAATTTAGGAACATATTCGCAAAGGCAAATAGTAGCGGAGGGGTAACCGGTGAGGTCTTACTTCAGCTTTGCGAATCCCGTTTGGACAACGTAGTATATAGGATGGGGGTTTCCCCTTCCAGGAGCGGGGCCAGGCAATTGGTTTCGCACAGGCATATTACCGTTAACGGGAAATTGGTCAACATTCCTTCCTATAACCTACAGCCAGGTGATGTAGTTGCCGTAAGGGAGAAATCAAAATCCTTAAAAATTATTGTAGATGCCCTGTCCGCTAATAGCAGCGTGTACGAGTGGCTTACTTGGAACTCCGAAAAATTGGAAGGCAATTTTGTCGCTATTCCGGAAAGAATGCAAATTCCCGAGAATATAAAAGAACAATTAATAGTCGAGTTATACTCTAAATAAAAACAATACTGATCCAGATATGGCATTATTAAATTTTCAGAAGCCCGATAAAGTTATAATGATAGATTCCTCCGATTTCGAAGGCAAATTCGAATTTCGTCCGTTGGAACCTGGTTATGGCCTTACCATTGGGAACGCTTTAAGAAGGGTTTTGCTTTCGTCGTTGGAAGGTTTTGCTATCACTTCTGTTAGAATTGATAAGGTAGAACATGAGTTTTCTGTGATTTCCGGTGTTGTGGAAGATGTTACCGAAATCATCCTAAACCTTAAACAAGTTCGTTTTAAGAGACAGATAGAGGACGTGGACAGTGAAACGGTATCCATTTCCTTTACTGGAAAGGAGCAACTTACTGCAGGTGATTTTCAAAAATTCATCTCGGGATATCAAGTGTTGAACCCAGATCTGGTTATCTGCAACATGGACCCCAAGGTGAACATAACCATGGAAATCGTAATAGACAAGGGCAGGGGCTATGTGCCCGCCGAGGAAAATAGAAAGTCCAACGCCCTCTTGGGTACCATTGCGGTAGATTCTATCTTTACGCCTATAAAGAATGTAAAGTACAGTATAGAAAACTTTAGGGTAGAGCAAAAGACCGATTATGAAAAATTGGTCTTTGAGATAGTGACCGATGGTTCTATCCATCCTAAGGACGCCCTGACCGAAGGTGCCAAGGTGTTGATCCACCACTTCATGCTATTCTCCGACGAACGGATCACTTTGGAAGCCGACGAGATCGCACAGACGGAGACCTATGATGAGGAATCCCTGCACATGCGCCAGCTTTTAAAGACCAAATTGGTAGATATGGACCTTTCCGTAAGGGCACTTAACTGTTTGAAGGCAGCGGAAGTAGATACCTTGGGCGATCTGGTCTCCTACAACAAAAACGACTTGATGAAGTTTAGGAACTTTGGGAAGAAATCCTTGACCGAGCTGGAAGAATTGGTTATCAATAAAGGCCTGAGCTTCGGAATGGATCTATCAAAATATAAATTGGATAAAGATTAAAAGTATTTTCTTGGGACGGGGTAGAACCATTACGAAGGAAGGAATATAGAAACAAACAATGAGACACGGCAAAAAAGTTAATCATTTAGGAAGAAAGGCAGCGCATAGAAAGGCTATGTTGGCAAATATGGCCTGTTCCCTAATAGAACACAAGAGAATTAATACCACGGTAGCCAAGGCCAAGGCCTTAAAACAGTTTGTGGAGCCATTGATTACCAAATCAAAGGCCGAAAACAACCAATCTGTTGAAAAAGGCACCCATAACAGACGTATTGCGTTTAAGAACCTTCGCGACAAATATGCGGTTACGGAACTATTTAGCAGCGTAGCCGAAAAAGTGGGCGATAGGCCGGGAGGTTACACCCGGATCATTAAGTTGGGGAACCGACTTGGGGATAATGCGGATATGGCCATGATCGAACTGGTGGATTTCAACGAGATCTACAATGCAGGAAAGCCCAAGAAGCAAAAATCTACCAGAAGGGGCAGGGCCAAAAAAACAGAGACTCCTGCCGCCCCGGTCACAGAAACCGATGCAAAAGCTGAAACAAAGGCAGATGATGCACAAGAGTAATACTGTTATTCCATAATACCGATATAAAAAAAGGATAGGCCTAAAAGCTTATCCTTTTTTTATGTTATTTTGTCAAACAATAAAATAGTAATATTAAATAATGAAGTATCAATCTAGAAAAAAAGCGATCCTCTTATTGGCCGATGGAACCATTTTCCATGGAAAGGCAGTAGGGGATAAGGAGGGAACCGTTTTTGGGGAGGCTTGTTTTAATACCGGTATGACAGGATACCAGGAAATATTTACGGATCCTTCGTATTACGGACAGATCATGGTCACCACCAATGCACATATAGGCAATTATGGTACCCAGGAAGAAGAAATAGAGTCCGGATCGGTCAAGATCGCGGGCCTGGTCTGTAAAAATTTTAGCTATACCTATTCCAGGCCCCTCGCAGATGCCAGTTTAGAGGAATTCATGGATAAAAACAAGCTGTTCGCCATCTCCGATGTAGACACTAGGGCCCTAGTGGGGTATATAAGGGATAATGGGGCTATGAACGCCGTTATTACCACGGATATCGACAATCTTGAGGAGCTAAAAAAGCAGTTGGCGGAAGTTAGGAGCATGGAAGGATTGGAACTTTCCTCGCAAGTGTCTACCAAGGAACCTTATTTCTTTGGGGAAAAAACAGCGAAATATAAAGTTTCCGCCCTGGATCTTGGGATCAAAAAGAACATTCTGAGAAATCTTGCAAAAAGGGATGCCTATATCAAGGTGTTTCCTTACAATGCGACATTTGAGGATATGGCCGAATGGAATCCCGATGGATATTTTATGTCCAATGGCCCCGGCGATCCCGATCCGTTGCACGAAGCAATAGCAGCGGCCAAAAAGATAATAGATTCGGGCAAGCCCATGTTCGGTATCTGTTTGGGACATCAAGTACTGGCATTGGCCAATGGGGTCTCTACCTATAAAATGCACAATGGGCATAGGGGTATTAACCATCCGGTAATGAACCTGCTTACCGGGAAGGGGGAAATTACTTCCCAGAACCACGGGTTTGCGGTAAACAGGGAAGAAGCGGAGGCAAATCCTGATTTGGAAATAACCCATCTGCACCTTAACGACAATACCTTGGCCGGTATGAAAATGAAAGACAGGAATATATTTTCCGTGCAATATCATCCCGAAGCAAGTCCCGGGCCAAACGATGCCAACTACTTGTTCGACCAATTTTTTGAAATGATCAAATCAACGGCGAACTAAAACGTTGGAGTTATATATTATTGAGCCAAGACCGCTGTTAACGCCGATAATATAGTTGATTTGCAGTTCTTTTGCTATATTTGCAACAGTATAAAAAAATCAAAATAGTATATATATGAGTATCATCCTGAGTGTGCATGCACGACAAATTTTGGATTCTAGAGGCAATCCTACGGTAGAAGTAGATGTAATTACGGAAAATGGTATTATGGGCAGGGCGGCCGTTCCGTCCGGTGCCTCTACAGGGGAACATGAGGCGGTAGAACTTCGTGACGGGGGCAAGACTTTTATGGGAAAGGGAGTTGGCAAGGCGGTCAACAACGTAAATACAATTATCGCCGAGGAAATACTCGGCATGTCGGTCTTTGAGCAAAATTTGATAGATCAGACCATGATCGATCTGGACGGTACGCCCAATAAATCCAAATTGGGGGCCAACGCCATCTTGGGAGTATCCCTTGCCGTGGCCAAGGCGGCCGCCAACGAACTGGGTATGTCCCTGTTCAGATATGTGGGCGGGGTAAGTGCCAATACCTTGCCGGTGCCAATGATGAACATTATTAACGGGGGCTCGCATTCCGATGCCCCGATCGCATTTCAGGAATTTATGGTGATGCCGGTAAAGGCCAATAATTTTTCACATGCCATGCAGATGGGTACCGAAATATTCCATCACCTAAAAAAGGTCTTGCACGATAGGGGATTGAGTACGGCGGTAGGAGATGAAGGTGGATTTGCACCTACCCTAAAAGGGACCGAGGATGCCTTGGATACTATTGGGGAGGCCGTTAAAAATGCCGGATATACCTTAGGGGACGATGTAATGATCGCATTGGATTGTGCCGCGGCGGAATTTTACGTAAACGGAAAATATGATTATACCAAATTTGAGGGTGATAAAGGGGCCGTTCGGACTTCCGCGGAACAAGCGCAATACCTGGCCGATCTAAGTGCCAAGTATCCCATTATCTCTATCGAGGACGGTATGGATGAAAACGATTGGGAGGGGTGGAAGGCCCTGACCGATAAAATAGGGGATAAGGTACAATTGGTGGGCGATGACCTGTTCGTGACCAATGTGGAGCGTTTGTCCAGGGGGATCAAGGAAGGAATAGCAAATTCGATCTTGATCAAGGTAAACCAGATAGGAACCCTTACAGAGACCATTGCTGCCGTAAATATGGCGAAGAACGCTGGCTATACTTCCGTAATGTCCCACCGCTCCGGTGAGACGGAGGACAATACCATCGCAGATCTTGCCGTTGCACTGAATACGGGACAGATAAAAACAGGTTCCGCTTCAAGGTCCGATAGAATGGCCAAGTATAACCAATTGCTACGAATAGAGGAAGAACTGGGCAGCGTAGCCTATTTTCCACAGGAAAAGGCTTTTAACCTGAGATAACGAAATCACTTTTAATAACAATTTTAAATGCCATTCGATCCCGAATGGCATTTTTTTTAAATATACCGGGGGTTTGCGCACTTATTAGAAATAAATAATTATATTATCATCTATAAACAGCCAAACTATAGACCGTATGAACAATATTTTATTTGTGGCCGCTGAAAATGATGGTATCGCCAATTGTAAGGCAGGCGGTATGGGCGATGTAGTACGGGATGTGCCCAGACAAATTTCCGGGCGGGGCGATAGCGCCCATATTGTTGTGCCCGCTTATTCGAGATTGCATTTGAATGCGACTTTTATCAGTAATTTAGCCTTTAATTTAAGGGATACCATATATACTGCGGAGATTTATAAAGTGGCCCCCAAAAAAGAGTTTGGGAACGTACACCATTATGTAATACACCATCCGGAGATTACATCCGGTGAAATAGGGCATATCTATCACGACGACCCCGAAGAACCTTTTTTTAC
>DATGQM010000266.1:0-2239 GCA_035304205.1 Arenibacter sp.
CTGTACTCCATAAGCCTCGTTTGCATAATCGGGATACTATCGGCCATTTTCGTTGCCTTTACCGTTCAACCCCTTATTTTTCTGCTATTTATCGGAAGTGCATCCAAACGGCCCATAAATTTGCGCTTATTGATCCATTCCGTGCTTTCCTTTACTTATTATGGTCTTGGTGGATTATTTCTTTCCATAGGCAGCCTGACCTTGATGAAAATCCTCCCCATCAAGAAAAAGACCAAAATGAAATGGTTCCACAAGACCATCTCCACCTTTATGAAATCGGTATTGTACACCAATCCCTTTGTCCGAAAGACCGTTCTTGATCCTTCCAGGGAGGATTTTAAAAAACCGGCCATCCTTATCGCCAACCATACGTCGTTCCTGGATATATTGGCCGTGGGGATGTTATATCCAAAAATAATTTACCTCGTAAACGATTGGGTCTACCGATCCCCTATTTTTGGAAAAGCCGTACAGTTGGCCGGTTTCTACCCGGTATCCGGAGGTATAGAAAAAGGGTTGGACCACTTGCGGAAAAAAGTGGACCAAGGGTATTCCCTAATGGCATTTCCGGAAGGTACCCGATCGCGGACCAATAAAATTCGGCGGTTTCATAAAGGGGCATTTTATTTGGCCGAACAATTTAATATGGATATTATCCCTATCCTTATCCATGGGAATTCCGAAGTACTACCAAAAGGCAGTTTTGTAATAAGGGATGGAAGTATTACCGTAAAAATATTGGACAGGATAACTCCCGGGAGCCCCCATTTTGGTATTACCTCCAGGGAACGCAGTAAAAATATAGCCGCCTATTTTAAGAAGGAATTCCGAATATTGAGAAAGGAAATCGAAGGTAGCGGTTACTTCCATCCTTCTGTTTTGGAAGATTATAGGTATAAAGGGGATTCCCTATACCGTACCGTGAAAGAGGATTTAAAAAAATATGGGGATATGTACGGGCAGATCTCCAAACATATCGGAACTACTGATACCATAATTCATCTTTCAAATGATTTTGGGCAATTGGATTTTCTATTATCTTTAAATGCCGTAGATCGTAAAATGATTACCTACCTGAAGGAAGATCGGGTTAGACCTATAGTGGAAAACAGTTTTATTTCCCGACAGATCGCAAATCTGACTTTAGTAGATCAAATTGATGATGCCCTGGAAATGGAGGCCGATGTACTGCTCGTCAGCTTAAAAAATGAAGGATTAGATCGGTGGGACCAAAAAATAAAGAACGAGATCGAACTTCTGATATTGTTAAAGGACGGTACAAAACTATCGGAACAGGTTACAATCCGATCCAACTTTAATGCTATCTTGGAGGACAAAGATCTGATCATCCTTAAAAGGACCGAATAACGGGAAATAGCATAGTATCTAAATAATGGTAGTTCCCATTTTAAATAAAAAAAATGCTTTTTGGAAATAGAAACTTCTTAAAGACAACTGCCCCGATACAAACAGCGGGGAATCTTTAGATCGAAAAGATATGAAAGAGCAATATGATGTTATAATTGCAGGTAGCGGACTGGGCGGATTGGTTTCCGCGTTGATCATGGCCAAGGAGGGCCATAAGGTCTGTGTACTGGAAAAAAACAATCAGTTCGGGGGCAATCTACAGACCTTTGTAAGGGACAAGACTATATTTGATACCGGCGTGCATTATATAAGCGGATTATCGGAAGGCCAGAACCTGTACCAATATTTCAAATATTTAGGTATTATGGACGACCTAAAGCTAAAAAAATTGGACGAGGAGGGGTTTGATGTCATCACCTTTGGTGGAGATCCTACCGAATACAAATACGCCCAGGGCTATGGGCGGTTTGAGGACAGCTTGATCTCCCAATTTCCCGACGAGGAAAAGGCCATAAGGACCTATGCCGAAAAATTAAGGGATACCTGTTCCAAATTTCCACTGTACAACATAAAAAAAGGGGAACCCTCCTATGACAGCGATCCGGTCTTTAAATTAAATGCGAAGAACTATATAAACTCCCTTACCACCAATACCAAATTACAGGCCGTTCTGGCCGGGACCAATTTCCTCTATGCAGGGGATGGGGAACGCTCTCCCTTCTATGTACATGCCCTTTCCGTAAATTCCTATATAGAGAGTGCCTACCGATGTATCAACGGGGGGAGCCAGATTACCAAGATCCTTATCAGGCAAATAAAAAAGTATGGGGGGGAAACCTATAAGCACCAGGAAGTGGTCCGCTTTAACCAG
>DATGQM010000267.1:0-3669 GCA_035304205.1 Arenibacter sp.
CCCGGACAATAGGGATGCCAGTTTTCCTATTATTACAAGGTATCAGGATACCCAGAACACACTTTTCAGGGATAGTGATTATTGGCTTCTGGATGCCTCTTATCTAAGGTTGAAGAATATTCAATTGAGCTATGATTTTAATCCAGAGTTGGTGAGTAAATTAGGAATGACCAAATTGTCTATTTTTTGTAATGCCCAGAACCTTCTGACATTTACTTCATTGAAAGATTTTGATCCCGAAACAGAGTTGCTCGGCAATGATTTCTTCAACTATCCATCTACGAAGATATATACCCTTGGTTTCAACTTATCATTCTAAATAAACGTATCATGAAAAAAATCATATATATAACGATCATATTTTGGAGTTTGATCCTATCCATTAGTTGCTCCAAGGACCAATTAGACTTAGAACCGGCGGATCAGAGCAGTGTAGAAACCTTTTGGACCTCCGAAGCAAATGCGGTGTCCGCTTTAACGGGCTGCTACGGACCGTTATTGGAACCTTATAGGGGCGAAGGGTCTTGGTTGTTAAAATTAGAGGATATAACGCCCAATTCATTTGAGATCGATGATGGTAGCGGAGCTTCTTCGATTGCCCGGGGCGATAATAATCCTTCCTTACCGCTTATCAATTCCCGTTATACCATAAGCTATAAGGGCATTGGAAGAACAAACACGTTTTTGGCCAATATAGATCTGGTTCCTATGGACGAGGACCTAAAAAAGCGTTTTAAGGCCGAAGCCCGTTTTTTGAGGGCATTTTATTATCATAATTTAGTTGAGTACTACGGTGGGGTGCCGTTGATATTGGATCCTCCGAACAATAATACCCAAGGTCAATTGCCCCGTAATTCCAAGGCGGAAATCCTAGAGGTAATCTACGCCGATCTGGATGCCGCCGCTGCCGATCTGCCCATTTCTTATACCAGTACGGATAAGGGACGTGTGACCAAAGGGGCAGCATTGGCCTTCAAGGCTAGGACCGCCCTTTATAATGAAAATTGGACCGAAGCGCTCTCATCGGCCCAGGCCGTTATAGATTTGAACGTTTATGATCTTTTTCCGGATTATCGCGGCCTTTTTCTTTTGGAGAACGAGGGTAATAATGAGGTTATTTTTGATGTTCAATTCCAGTTTCCGGAAGTAACGAATAACTATCATGAACTGTTCCAACAAGGAAATGTGTTCAAGGATCTATTCGATGCCTATTTGATGACCGATGGAGAACCGATCATATCTTCGGATCTGTACGACCCGGAAAATCCGAATGCCAATAGAGACCCACGATTATCGCAGACCTTAATAACCATAGGGTCGATGTTTAATGGCGAATTGGTTACCGGAGGCGAATTATTTGCAGATCTCACCGGTTATGCATTTAAAAAGTATACCTATTTTGTAGATGATGTTAAAAGACCATCACCACAGCCGAACCAAGCTGAAATAAATCCTATCGTGATCCGATATGCGGAAATCCTACTTACTATCGCGGAAGCGGAAAATGAACTTAATGGCCCAACAGCTAGGGCCTATGAAGCTATTAATATGGTAAGAAAACGGGTATCCGTAAATATGCCCGATGTAAGGCCAGGATTGGAAAAGGATGAATTTCGTGATATTCTTCGCTTGGAAAGAAGGGTAGAATTTGCCGGTGAAGGGCTATACTATAAAGATATTATAAGGTGGCGAACAGCTGAAACCGTAATGAATTCCGATGGACTGGATAAAGACGGGAATGTAATAGAGATACGGAGTTTTAATGCGGAAAGGGATTATTTATGGCCCATACCCGATAGGGAAAGATTATTAAACCCAAATTTGGAACAAAATCCGAAGTATTGATTGTTATTGAATTCAGTAGTCCTTTAATGGCTGATCCGATTATGGATCTGAAGGAGGGAAATGGATACAAGGGAATTTTTTCCTAAACGCGACATTAAAGGACCTTTTAAATAAATTAATTAATAAAAAATACAATGAGAATATTCAGGAAATTATTTTCCAGTAGTATAGGGATTCTATTCTTTTCCCTGCCCATATCTTCCTTTTCCCAAAATTTGGCTAAACAAAGACCTAATGTCATCGTTATTCTGACCGATGATCAAGGTTCGGTGGATCTTAACAGTTATGGGGCTACCGATCTATATACCCCAAATATGGACAGGCTCGCAAAGGAAGGGACAAGGTTTACCCAATTTTATGCGGGTGCCCCCGTATGTTCCCCATCCCGGGCAGCTCTTTTGACCGGGAAGACAAATTTACGTGCCGGCTTGGCAGGTAACGTGCCAATTCCGGAGAGAGCAGATAGAGAAGGTATGTACGGATTGCCGTCAGGCCAGATTACGATGGCCGAAATGCTCAAGGATAACGGTTATTATACCGCTTTGATAGGAAAATGGCATTTGGGGCATCGAGAGGAGAACTTGCCCAATGCGCAAGGCTTTGATTATTTCTTCGGACATCAACGTGGTTGTATCGACAATTATTCCCATACCTTTTATTGGGATGGCCCCAATAAGCACGATCTGTATAGAAATTCCGAGGAGGTATATTATCCTGGCGAACATTTCTCCGATCTAATGACCGAAGAAATTAAGCAGGTTATCGATAATAAGAAAAACGACCCGTTTTTTATTTATTGGGCGTTCAATGCTCCGCATTATCCCTATCAGGGAACCACAAAATGGTTAGATCATTATAAGGATCTTCCAACTCCCAGAAAGGAATATGCGGCGTTCGTATCCAATACCGATGAGAAAATAGGGATTGTACTCGATTATCTTGATGAGTTGGGATTAACGGAAAATACAATCGTAGTTTTTCAGTCGGATCATGGCCATTCTTTGGAGGAACGGGCCTTTTGGGGCGGAGGAAACGCCGGACCCTATAGAGGAAGTAAATTTAGCCTCTTTGAAGGTGGCATAAGGGTACCGGCCATTATTCGCTATCCCAAGGTAGTACCTGCGGATCAAGTACGGGACCAAGTGACTATGGAAATGGATTGGTTCCGTACCATTGGGGAATTGACGAACTCCAAAGTGACCGATAAAATTGATGGAAAAAGCTTGATGCCCGTTATCCTGAACAATAAAACTAAATCCCAACATGAAGTGATACACTGGCAATTTGGGAGTTATGATGATAAAACTGCCCAATGGGCGGTCCGTAAAGGCCCATGGAAACTTATAGGGAATGTTCAGGAGCCTTCCGGAAAAGCGGCAAAAATAGATCTGCCCAAATTATTTCTTATTAATTTGGATGAAGATGTGGCGGAACAAAATAATCTGGCCCAGTCGGATCCTAAAAAATTACAGGAACTTTTGTCCCTGCACAATACTTGGCTAAAATCGGTGCAATCTGAAATGAAACGGTAAATTAATTAAAATTTCAGTTTTCGAATTTACCCTTAATGGCTAAATCGTTGCATATTATTTATTATCAGTAAAATAGAGTTAGTTAATTGAGTTTTTTTTCTAAAAGGAACAATGGTTATCTGTTGTTCCTTTTTTAATTCCTGAAAAAATAGGGCAGGGCATTCTTTGATCGATGGTCATTTATTAGAACAGAATATATTTGATGGATCGTAGTCTTAAAAATCGAGTAGATGATGCAGTTTTACTTTGTGGCCATTCGGGGGAACGAAAATAATCCGATAGGGGCATTGGA
>DATGQM010000268.1:0-10017 GCA_035304205.1 Arenibacter sp.
TTAGCTGCCAACCCGCTTATCAGGGAACTTAGAATATAGAACGCGATAATTGCCGGTATCGCCATATAGCGTAGGGTAATTATCAGGATAAGACTAACTGCGATAAACACGTAGCGCAGGGCATTATCCTTAAAGCCCCAATTTTTAAACTTGAGGGCAAAAAGGGCGATGGGGGCATTTAACAAATAGGCACTCAATAGCGTGATGCCGATCAAAAACCATTCATTTAGGATTATCCCGTTCATGATATCATTGTTATGGTACAGGAGGATAAGTGGAAAGGAGAGTATCAATAAGGCATTGGCCGGCGTTGGCAGCCCTATAAATGAGGACACTTGATTTTCGTCCAAATTAAAGTTGGCCAGTCGGTATGCGGATGCAAGGGTAATTACAAAACCGAAGAACGGGAGCCAGGGCATTTCCGTAAGCAGGGTGGCGGAAGTTTGTACCATTTCCGAGTTCCACCCCCCGCTATGGGACATCAGCAATAGTTGATACATGACGATCCCTGGGACCAGGCCGCTGGTGACCATATCCGCTAGGGAGTCCAGCTGCAGCCCCAATTCACTTTTAACATCCAGTATACGTGCTGCCATACCATCAAAAAAATCAAAAAATATGCCCAAAAACACGAATGCAGCTGCCAATTCCAATCGGTTGGAGACCGCAAATACGGTCGCTATACATCCGCAGAGTAAATTTAAAAGCGTAATTAAATTCGGGATATGTCTTTTCATGTGTTTATATTTATTGTTTTTTATGGCTCATTTCACATCCGAAATCATATTCTAGATCGCAATAGATATGTAAAAATAGTATTTTATACTCCTTCCAAATGAGGATATTAAAAATATGCCGTTAAAATATAAATCTATTTTTATAATACCCCGGCCCTATGCGCCTAAATCCTTTAATTTATTCGATATTTGTCCAATTATTACAGAAGTAATAGCTTCCTTTTATTATATGCGATCAAAGAATCTTTTATTTTCCATCTTTTTCAGTATAGCCGTTTTTTGTGGGGCCCAGGTAACCGAACTATCTCCCGGGGCACAGATAAGCGTCCTCACCTGTAGTTCCGGGGACGACCTTTATACTACCTTTGGCCATAGTGCCTTTCGGGTATGGGACCCCGTTCAGGACCTGGATGCGATATACAATTACGGTACCTTTGATTTTGACCCCCCGATGTTCTATGTGGAGTTTGCCATGGGAAATCTGTACTACTCCCTCAGCAAACAGGAAATGCCCTATTTTTTGTACGCTTATGAACTGGAGAACAGATGGGTAAAGGAACAAATATTGAATCTTGATATAGCAGAAAAAAACAGGTTGTTTTCCTTTTTGGAAAGAAATCACCTTCCTGAAAACAGGGACTATAGATATGATTTCTTCTATAATAATTGCGCTACAAAGATCGGGGACGTACTCCAGGAGGCATTAGGCAATAAATTGGTTTTCGAGGAGGATTATCTCCCTGAAAGGTTCACCTTCAGGGAATTGATACATCAAAACCTGACCCTCAATTCCTGGTCGAGTTTTGGTATCGATCTTGCCCTGGGCTCGGTTATAGACGTAACCGCTACTACCAGGGAACATATGTTCTTGCCCCAATATGTCATGCAACAGCTCGGGAATACGGTATTCAACGGAGAGGTTCTGGTTATCGAGGAGCGTACCCTTTTAGATACACGGCCACAAACGCCCAACAACAATTTTCTGGCTTCTCCCCTATTTTGGATATTGGCATTGACCCTTGTTGTGCTGGCCATCACCTATAGGGACCACAAGAAGAAGGTCCGCAGTAGGTTTTTAGACCTTGGCCTTTTCACGGTCACGGGGCTAGCGGGACTATTATTGCTGTTCCTTTGGTTTATAGCGGACCATACGGCGACCGTAAATAATTTTAATATCCTATGGGCATTCCCTTTCAATTTGGCAGTAAGTTTTGTAATTCTAAGAAAAATGGGCTTCCCCACATGGTTGCCCCGATTTATGCTATTCCTTATAGGAATGTTAGTACTAACGGTGATTTTGTGGATCCTTAAAATCCAGTCGTTTTCTCCGTTAATTATTCCGTTACTTCTAATGCTGGGGATAAGATATCTTTTTTTGTGGAACTATTTTCGGCAACAAATCCGTTTAAAATAAAAATATAAATGAACCTGCTCACAGTAGAAAATTTATCCAAATCCTTTGGGGAACTAGTTCTTTTCTCCAACATTTCCTTTGGTATCAATAAAGACCAGAAGATTGCCTTTATCGCAAAAAACGGGAGCGGAAAAACCTCCATATTGAATATATTGTCGGGCAAGGATGTTCCCGATACCGGACAAGTGACCACCCGTAAGGGAATTAGGATCTCCTATTTGGAGCAAGATCCGGAGCTGGATCCGAAACTGACCGTAGAGGAGACCATATTTGCATCGGACAATGAGGTTCTCAAAGTTATCTACAACTATGAGCATGCCCTATTGGAGCCCGAAAACGAAAAAGCCTATCAAAAAGCTTTTGAAGCTATGGAACGCTATGATGCCTGGGACTTTGAGACCCAGTACAAGCAAATTCTGTCCCGGTTAAAATTGGAGGACCTCAATGTAAAGGTCGGCCTTCTTTCAGGCGGACAAAAGAAACGCTTGGCCCTGGCAAACGCTTTGATAAATAGACCCGACCTGCTTATTCTGGACGAACCTACCAACCATTTGGACCTGGAGATGATCGAATGGTTGGAACAGTATTTTGCCAAGGAGAACATAACCCTCTTTATGGTTACCCACGACCGTTATTTTCTGGAAAGGGTCTGTAATGAGATCATTGAACTGGATAATGGTCTATTGTATTCCTATAAGGGCAATTACTCCTATTATCTGGAAAAAAAAGAGGCCCGGGTAGAACAAGAAGCCGTGGAACAGCACAAATCCAAGCTTTTGTTCAAAAAGGAGCTCGATTGGATGCGGAAACAGCCTAAGGCCCGTACCACCAAATCCAAATCCAGGATCGACGATTTTCAGGCCATCAAGGACAGGGCCAGTCAGCGTAGGCAGGAGTATGAGGTGCAGCTGGAAATAAATATGGAGCGCATGGGAAGCAAGATCGTGGAGTTCATCAAGGTGAGCAAAGCCTTTCCCGATAAGCCGATCTTGAATAAATTCGATTATAATTTTCTGAAAGGGGAACGCATAGGGATCATTGGAAAAAACGGCACCGGAAAATCGACATTCCTAAATATACTGACCGGAAGGGACCAACCCGACAGCGGGAAAGTAATTATCGGGGAGACCATTAAGTTTGGATATTATACCCAAGCGGGGATTGCGGTAAAGGAGGGACAAAAGGTTATCGATGTTATCCGGGAATACGGGGATTATATCCCGCTCCTAAAAGGCAGACAGATTTCTGCGCAACAACTTTTGGAACGCTTTCTCTTCGACAGAAAAAAACAATATGATTTTGTGGAGAAACTGAGCGGCGGGGAACGCAAACGCCTTTATCTGTGTACGATACTCATTCAAAACCCGAATTTCCTCATCTTGGACGAACCCACCAACGATCTGGATATCGTTACCCTGAACGTGCTGGAAAGTTTCCTGATGGATTTCCCCGGGTGTTTGTTGGTGGTTTCCCATGACCGTTACTTTATGGATAAGATCGTAGACCATTTATTTATATTCAAGGGAGAAGGGGAAATAGAGGATTTTCCAGGGAATTATTCCGATTACAGGGCCTATGAGGACAGTGCGGAACAAGAAAGCAGGGAAATTAAACAAAAGGACAACAACGAGACCAAGAACTCCAAGAACAGTCGGAAAGGCCCCGAAACCACCAAGAAACTTACTTTTTTGGAACAGAAGGAATACAAACAGCTGGAAAGGGATATTAAAAATCTAGAGGCCAAGAAAGTAGAGATCCAGAACAAATTTGCCGACAGTACCCTATCAGGCGAGGAAATAACCGCCTTTTCCATGCAGATAAAAGAGATTTCGGACGAGATAGAGACCAAAACGGAACGTTGGTTCGAACTGTCCATATCCGAATAAAAATAAAATCAGATTAGTACATGACAAAAATCGAAACTTGTATTTTCCTCGATTTTTCGCCCCTACCCTAAAAGGGAGAAATCGAGGAAAATTGGGTTCCCTTTAGGGTATAGGGGCAAAACCAATTTTCCGTCGAACCAATGGAAATATTTTTGTCATGAACTGAACAAAATCAGTTAAAAATAACCGGAATTGCTTTTTTATCGTTTTGCATATCTAAAATTTTGGATTACGGCCACCGATCAGCACGGGGTGCATTCCCCCTTTATATATCGGTATGTTACCCAATGCCTATACAGTGCTCCCCATTTTAGGACCAACCCTTCCACAAACATCCTGCTCAAGACCATGGCCTATTTTAAGTTGAAGGAAATACAGCCGATTACCGAGAATGACCAGATCCACCTACAGATCGCGGCCCATACAAACGGCGTTTCCATAGTGCCTACCTCGCAAAAATTGATCTATTTGGATTCCCTGAACACCAAGACCATCGATGAGTACTTGGTACATAATAAGGAAATCATCAATGACACTATAATGTACATCCCCAATATACATAAGACCAAGGATCGTTATATTTTCTGGGAAAAAATAAAGGAACTGGAAAAAGTGACCGTAAGTGTGGATATGTTTTATGGGGGACTGGTCTTTTTTAGGCGGGAGCAGGCAAAGGAACATTTTAAAATTCGGATTTAATCCTGTAATTTTAAAAAGTATTACGGACATCTAAAACTGGACCAATGGACTATACCATATATATTATACTTGGCTTTCTTGTCATCGTTTATTTTGTGACCCAGGGCCTGAACAGAAAAAAATCCAAGGCCCGAAAATCGAGAGATTTTATGGAGGGATATAAAAAAGGGGACTCCAAGAAGACGACTAAAGATAGGGAATCCGAAAAATAAATATCCACATATGAAATGAGCATGACCGAAAAACCGGTCGCAAACACGAATGAAGATATGCGAATTACACCCGCCTGAACGACGTAGTCGGGCGGGTATGACCGTTAAAAAACAATACATATCCACATATGAAATGAGCATGACCGAAAAACCGGTCGCAAACACGAATGAAGATATGCGAATTACATATGACCGTTAAAAAACAATACATATCCACATATGAAAATATATACCAAAACGGGGGATGACGGCACTACCAGCCTATTTGGTGGAACCCGTGTCCCCAAACACCATATCCGCATAGAAAGTTATGGAACCCTGGACGAGCTTAACTCTTGGCTGGGACTGATCCGGGTACAGGAAATCGACGATTTATCCATAAAGACCTTGGCCACCATTCAGGAAAAACTGTTTACGGTAGGGGCGCATTTGGCGATAGACCCAAAGAAAGAAAAATTAAAAAATGGCCGTGACCGTCTAAACATTTCAAAGATCGGGGAAGGTGACCTGAACTTACTGGAAAAGGAAATCGACCAAATGGAAGGGCATCTGGCCCCGATGACCCATTTTATTCTTCCGGGCGGGCATCCAACGGTGTCATACTGTCACATTTCTAGGACAATCTGTCGCAGGGCAGAGCGACTTGTCTCCCAATTGAACCAATTGGAAAGGGTAGATCCCCATATATTATCGTATATAAATAGACTTTCGGATTATCTTTTTGTATTGGCACGAAAATTGTCCAATGACCTAAAAGCGAAAGAAATCCAATGGATTCCGGATAAAAATAATTGAGCCCATTCCTTTTCCCCGCTAGGATAGCGAACCGTATAAAATTGTTAATAACTTATCCGATTTTTGTTGAAAAACATTTGGCTATTACACTTTAAAAATTACTTTTGCAAAAAATTATAATAAACTATTGCGATGTATTGGACACTAGAATTGGCTTCTTACTTGAGCGATGCGCCCTGGCCAGCAACAAAAGATGAATTGATAGATTATTCAATTAGAACCGGTGCGCCTTTAGAAGTCGTGGAAAACCTACAATCCATGGAAGAGGAAGGCGGGGAAATCTACGAATCCATAGAAGAAATCTGGCCAGATTACCCTACGGAGGAAGATTACCTTTGGAACGAGGACGAGTATTAATATTAACGGAATTACAACAAAAAAAGTCTCATCCGAGGCTTTTTTTTTACGTAATTTTGAAGCGGCCATCCATAGGTCCAAATAACAGAAAATGAAATGTGCCTATGAATATTGGCACCTAAAAGAACGGCCTTTATCCAGGTCTTCACTAATAACGATATATTATGGATTTTTTAAATTCGATATTAAAGGTCTTTGTTGGGGACAAATCAAGAAAAGACGTAAAGGACCTGCAACCCTTAGTAAATCAGATTCGGTCTTTTGAAGTAGAATTGGAGAAATTGACCCATGACGAACTTCGCGCAAAGACCCTTTACTTCAAGGAAAGATTAAAGGACGCCTCAAAGGACAATAGGAATCGTATAGACCAATTGCTCATCGAGGTAAAGGCCTCCACCGACATCGATAAGAACGAGGACCTCTATGACGAAATAGATAAAATAAAAGCGGAGATCCATACCATTTCGGAAAAAACGCTCAATGATATACTTCCAGAAGCATTTGCGGTAGTGAAGGAAACCGCCAAGCGTTTTACCCACAACCCTACCCTTACCGTAACGGCCTCGGAATACGATAGATCCCTATCTGCCGCAAAGGATTACGTGACCCTCAGCGGCGATGACGCCATTTGGAAAAACACCTGGGACGCGGCCGGAAAGGAAGTTACCTGGGACATGGTACATTATGACGTTCAGTTGATCGGGGGGATCGCGCTCCATCAGGGCAAGATCGCAGAGATGCAGACCGGGGAAGGTAAGACCTTGGTAGCTACACTTCCCCTGTATTTAAATGCGCTTACGGGGAATGGCGCCCATCTCGTAACGGTAAACGATTACCTGGCCAAAAGGGACAGCGCATGGATGGCACCCATATTCGAATTTCACGGACTTTCGGTAGACTGTATAGATAAACACCAGCCCAATTCCGACGGGAGAAGGGCGGCCTACAATTCCGACATTACATATGGTACCAATAACGAATTCGGTTTTGATTATCTAAGGGACAATATGGCCCACACCCCATCGGACCTGGTACAAAGACCCCATAATTATGCAATAGTGGATGAGGTGGATTCGGTCCTTGTGGATGACGCCCGTACCCCACTGATCATCTCCGGCCCCGTACCCGAGGGAGATCGGCATGAATTTAACGAACTTAAGCCCAAGATAGGGGATATTGTAAATAAACAAAGGGCCTACCTGACCCATGTATTGTCGGAAGCCAAAAAATTGATCGCCGAGGGGGATTCCAAGGAAGGTGGTTTCCAATTGCTAAGGGTACACCGGGGATTGCCCAAGAACAAGGCCCTGATCAAATTCCTTAGCGAGGACGGAATTAAACAACTGCTGCAAAAGACCGAAAACTTTTATATGCAGGATAACAACCGGGAGATGCCCAAGGTAGACGAGGAACTTTGGTTTGTTATCGACGAAAAGAACAATCAGATAGACCTCACCGATAAAGGAGTGGAATACCTATCGGGCGATGATGGGGACAAAGATTTCTTTATAATGCCCGATATTGGCAATGAAATCGCCAAAATAGAACATCAGGCACTGGAAATTGCCAAGGAAGCGGAATTAAAGGAGGAACTGTTCAAGGATTTCGCCATCAAAAGTGAGCGTATCCATACCATGAACCAACTGTTAAAAGCGTATACCCTTTTTGAAAAGGACGTGGAATACGTGGTAATGGAAAACAAGGTGATGATCGTGGACGAGCAGACCGGCCGTATTATGGACGGGCGTAGGTATTCCGATGGTCTGCACCAGGCCATTGAGGCCAAGGAAAACGTAAAGATCGAGGCCATGACCCAGACCTTTGCCACGGTTACGCTACAGAATTACTTTAGAATGTATAGCAAACTGGCGGGGATGACCGGTACAGCGGTAACCGAAGCCGGTGAGTTCTGGGAAATCTACAAATTGGACGTGATGGAAATCCCTACCAACCGACCGATATTACGGGATGACCGACAAGACTTGATCTATAAGACCAAGCGTGAAAAATACAATGCGATCATAGACGAGGTAACAAAGATATCACAAGCGGGAAGACCGATACTTATTGGTACCACCTCCGTTGAAATTTCGGAACTGCTTTCCCGGATGTTGACGATCAGGAAGGTACCGCACAACGTATTAAATGCCAAATTGCATAAAAAAGAAGCCGATATCGTTGCCGAAGCAGGCCATGCAGGAGTGGTAACCATAGCTACCAACATGGCCGGCCGTGGAACGGATATTAAGCTAAGTCCAGAGGTGAAAAAAGCCGGAGGCCTGGCAATCGTAGGTACGGAACGCCATGACTCCCGTAGGGTAGACCGGCAGTTAAGGGGACGTTCGGGACGACAGGGAGATCCGGGAAGTTCCCAATTCTACGTATCCTTGGAAGACAACCTTATGCGCTTGTTCGGTTCGGACAGGGTAGCCAAAATGATGGACAAAATGGGATTGGAGGAAGGAGAGGTCATTCAGCATTCCATGATGACCAAATCCATAGAACGCGCCCAGAAAAAAGTAGAGGAAAACAACTTCGGGGTCCGTAAACGGTTATTGGAATACGATGACGTCATGAACGCCCAAAGGGAAGTGGTCTATAAAAGAAGAAGGCATGCCCTGCAAGGGGAACGCTTAAAGGTGGATATCGCCAATATGATCTATGATACCTGCGAGGTTATCGCAGATACCAATAAGGGGGCCAGTGACTATAAGAATTTCGAATTTGAACTGATCAAATACCTATCGATCACCTCCCCTATCAGCGAAAGCGATTTCGCAAAAATGGGCGTACAGGAAATAGCCGGCATCCTATATAAAGCGGCCTACGACTATTATAGGAACAAAATGGAACGCAATGCCGCCACTGCCTTTCCCGTAATAAAAAGTGTCTATGAGGACAATTCCAATAAATTTGAACGCATCGTTGTTCCCTTTACGGATGGTATAAAATCGCTGAACGTTGTCACCGATCTGCAGGAAGCCTATAATACCAATGGGGAACAATTGGTAACCGATTTTGAAAAGAACATTTCCCTGGCCATAATCGATGATTCCTGGAAGACCCATCTGAGGAAAATGGACGAGTTGAAACAATCCGTACAATTGGCGGTCCACGAACAAAAGGACCCATTGCTGATTTATAAATTTGAGGCCTTTGAACTTTTCAAGGGAATGATAGAAAAGGTGAACAAAGAGATCGTATCCTTTTTGTTCAAAGGGGAACTCCCCAATCAGAGCAATGAGATACAGGAAGCCAGGAACATTCGTAGGCCCAAGGAGAACTTAAGGACCAGCAAGGAAGAAATCCCCAATAGCGACGAAAGGGCGGCGCAGAGCAGGGCCATAGGCCAGAATCAGGGCGGAAGGCCGCAGGTCACGGAAACGATTGTCCGCGAAAAGGCGAAAATAGGAAGAAATGATAAGGTTACGATCAAAAATGTAATGTCCGGCGAAAGCAAATCCGTAAAATACAAACAGGCGGAACCCCTGTTGGACAAAGGGGAATGGGTAATCGTAGAGGAATAGTTGAGTACAAAGTATTGAGTATTAAGATGTGAGTATTGAGATAGATGAAGGTTTAAAAGTTTAATTTGGACTAAAAGCTAAGTTCCTCCCTTTTCCAAAGGGAGGTGGTTTGCCCGGAGGAGCAAAGCGGAGGGTTTGAAGAGGTGGATTCAAAATGACAATTTTCGGTGTATATTAATCGCCCTTACTCGTAACAGCACGAGCGAGATACTTGAAATAAATTCAGTACAAGCTGCTCGCGCTAGCCTTAGGAAAGCCTCGCTTCTCCAGTACAAAAAAAGCAAGCTCAAAGTCCCCGACTTTGCGCAGCGGAAACTAACAATAGAAACGCGACAATTGTAAAAGAGGTCGCGTTTTTTTGATATCTATACGAAGTATTGAGTACAAAGT
>DATGQM010000269.1:0-4424 GCA_035304205.1 Arenibacter sp.
TTTTCGCTTTTCAACAATCACCGATTTCAATCCCTCCAGTTTGCTCTTACAGACCCGACCGACCGGTACGGGCGGGCAAACCACCTCCCTTTATCCAAAGGGAGGAACTGCTTTGAATCGAATTAAACTTTAATATGGAAATAAAACCCTGCTTACTGCAACTGCCGACTAATCACTTTTAAACTCTTTAGCTCAAGTTATCGGGACAAGCCCCAAATTTAGTTATAAAAACGACTTCCATTATTTTGTTTTTTGCCCCCGAACTGATCAAACTTATAGCTAAAACTGGCCATAAAATACCTTTTCAATACCGTACCCTGAAAATCTTGTATAAAATCTTCCCCGGTAGTTCTCCTGGTATTAATATTCTGATCCAATAGGTCATACGCAAGTATTTTGATCGTCCCCTTTTCCTTTAATACCTGAAGTCCCAAGCTCATGTTCCAAAAAAGGGCATCCTTTTTAAAATCGGCCCCCACATTGCCGTTATAGCTATAGCCCAGATCATTGCTCCATATCAATTTTTTTGGCCAATAGGTTGTAAGCCTAAGACTGGCATTTTGTGAAGTATACTTAATATCGTCCAAATTGTCCAGGTTATATTTTGTACTGTTAAAGGAAATCCTATAGCCCGGTTCGATCTCCAATAGTTCCTTATAATTAAAAGTAGTGGAGACAAAGGGCGTAACATTAAAGTATTTGGCCTTTAATTCCACTCCATTGGAAAGACTCACTTGCTGGCCAAAATTTAAATTGGGCCTGATATTAAAACTAAGGGTATAGGCACTATCCCGTTTTATTTGTTTGGAATAACCCATTCCGGCATATCCGTTGTAATTACCATCAATATTGGTAAAACGGGTGGTCTTTAAAAAATTTTCATCCGTGGAGGTCGTTGCCGACACACGGTCTTCCTGGATATTTACCCCGGTATACATAAAGATCCCGCTCCGCTCCTTCCAATTATAATCGTTATAATTAAGATTTACATTATGGTCGACCCCGGGCAGAAGATCCGGATTCCCGATTACTATATTCAGGGGATCGCTAATGTTGGGTATGGGCTGCAATTGATTTACATTGGGAATATTGAGCCTGGAATTATAACGGGCGGATAAACGCTTGTTCTTACCTATGGTATACCGCAGGTTACTACTAAAAAGCAGGTTCTTGTACGAATTGGAGAAAGAACTGAGCTGCAAATGATCGGTATGGTCCAGATCTGTAAATACATAGGAGGCATTTACCCTCAAGTGCAACTTTTCTCCCTGATGCTGTAAGCCCAAGGAAGGGGATTGCTGTTCATTCCGAAAATCGAAATCGGAGCTCAAGTCCTCGTTAAATAACGTATATCCCCCACTGCCCGCATCAAAGTCCCTTACATCTTTAGTATTTATGCGCTGATCGTTGGAATAACTATAGCCCAAATTCAAAAACAGGTCCTTGATCAAAGGTTGTTTGAAGGAGGCCTCCAGCTCATATTGATTCCGTTTCCCATCTACCTCGGAGAGCTGATCGAGGTTTTCAACATTGGCATCCTCCCCATAAATTTGGCGCAGGGATTGCTGGTTGGAAATACTTTTGTTTTGGGAATTATCGTTCGAAAACGAGAAGGTAACCAATCTCCCGATGGTATCCAATTTTTTCATAAAGGTAATCCGGTTGGAGAAATTCCTCTGAAAATCATCGTCTACGGAAACCCGTTCGTTGGAATTGACAAGCTCCCCGTCCCCATCCCAGCTAATCGTATTGTTGATCCTGTTGGAATTGGACCTATTGACACTAAGATTGGGCTGAACGGATATCCTAAGGGTTTTATCGATATCGAATTCTAAATTTGCCGAACCTTTATTGGAGTTGCTGGACCCTTCAAAATTGGAGGTATTTTCGGTAAAATACCGACTATCGGGCAATATATTTTCCCTATTGGTACGTTGATCGTTATAGGTATCGCTATATGCAAAAAAGTAATTGCCATCTATCTTAAATTTCCCTTTTTCTGCATTGGCGTAGCTGGCCCCCAAATTGGAGGAGGTGGTAATACCGTTTCCAAAGTTGTTCAGCAATCCGGTATCCCAGGCCCGGGATCCCCCCACCATATCATTGATCTCGTCATAGGAGAATCCCGAATTGTTAATGTTATTGGCGCCCGCTATAAAACTTATCCGTTCCGTATCATTAAAATAATTGAGCAATCCACTCAGCTGATACCTGTCGTCCGTACCATAGCCTGTGGCCACTCGCCCCATATATCCCTTATTCTTATCCTCCTTGATGGTCAGGTTAATGGTCATATTTTCCCCGTCCGCGGCCTCTCCCGTAAATTCCTGCCTTTTGGTCTTGGTATCGGTGATCTGGATCTTACTGATGATATCCTTGGGCAGGCTCTTGGTGGCCACTTTGGGGTCATTGCTGAAAAACACCTGTCCATTTACCAAAACTTGGTTTACCTCTTTCCCGTTTACGGTAATCTTACCATCCGTGTCCACTTCCACGCCCGGCAATTTCTTGAGCATATCCTCTACCGTGGCATCGGGCTTTGTCTTAAAGGAATCGGCATTAAATTCCAAGGTATCCTTTTTAATGGCGATAGGTATCCGTTCCGCTACCACCTGCACCTCGTCCAATTCCTGCGATTGCTGTTCCATTTGCACCTGTCCCAAATTCACTTTGGGCTTAAGCGCAATATCCATGACCATGGATTTATAACCATTAAAGGTAAAATACATTTTCACCTCTTTAAGATTGGTTTTCCCTTCCAGTTCAAACTTTCCGTTTTGATCGGAGATCGTGTAGGAGATCAAAACACTATCTTTTATGGATTCCGCATAAATTGTAGATGCCTCCAGGGGCGCTTTTGAATCCTCATCGATCAAGGTGCCGCTGATAACAAAATTCTGGGAAAAGGAAATCGAGGAAAATAGAAGCGAAAATAGGGTAGGCAACAATAAGTTCTTCATTGTAGGATATTGGTCTTGGATTTCTGGTAATTTGGTAAGCTGCCAAAAATATGGCAACACCGATAAAGACCCAAATGGTTAACAGAACTTTATGACCCTTTTCTTTGAATGGCCAATCCTAACGAATCTTATTTTTTTCGCATAAATACACTGACTGGCACCCCGTTAAAATCAAAATGCTCCCTTAATTTATTCTCCAAAAAACGTCTATAGGGATCCCTAATATATTGTGGAAGGTTACAAAAGAAGGCGAATTGGGGATAGGGAGTCGGCAATTGCGTACAGAACTTAATTTTTACATACTTATCCTTATAGGCCGGGGGGGGATTATTCTCGATAATAGGCAACATGATATCGTTCAATTTCCGGGTCACCACCTTTTTGGAGCGATTTTCATAAACTTGGACGGCGGTTTCAATGGCCTTAAAGATTCGTTGCTTGGTAAGGACGGATATAAACAAGATCGGCACATCCGTAAAAGGTTCTATAGCCTCCTTGATTCTCTGCGTGTAATGTTTCACGGTATTGGTTTCCTTATCCTCTACCAAGTCCCATTTGTTCACCAAGATCACGATCCCCTTGTTATTGCGCTGTGCGAGCCAAAAGATATTCTCCACCTGTCCATCAAAGCCCCGGGTGGCATCCAACATAAGGATACAGACATCGGAATGTTCTATGGCCCTAACGGAGCGCATTACGGAGTAAAACTCAAGATCTTCCTTAACTTTGGCCTTGCGCCGAATCCCGGCGGTATCCACCAAATTAAATTCGAATCCAAAGCGATTGTACCTAGTATCTATACTGTCCCTAGTGGTACCGGGAACGTCGGTAACTATATACCTTTCTTCCCCGATAAGGGCATTTATGAAAGAGGATTTTCCCGCATTTGGCCGTCCTACCACGGCAAAGCGCGGCAGATCGCCGGTTACTTTTTCCTTTTCGGGCAGGATCTTTACCAGATCGTCCAATAAATCGCCCGTTCCACTACCGCTAGTACTGGCAATGGTATAATATTCGCCCAGTCCCAGGGAATAAAACTCAACGGCATCTTCTGTTCTTCTCGAATTATCTACCTTGTTCACCACTAGGAAGACCGGTTTTTTCACCGGTCTCAATAATTTAGCGACATCCTCATCCATTCCGGTTACCCCGGATTCCACATCTACCATAAATAGGATGGCATCGGCCTCCTCGATGGCCAGTTCCACCTGCTTATCGATCTCCTTTTCAAAAATATCATCGCTCCCCAGTATATATCCTCCCGTATCTATTACGGAGAACTCTACGCCGTTCCAATCACTTTTTCCGTAATGTCGGTCGCGGGTTACCCCGCTAACGGCATCAACAATGGCCTCCCTTCTCTGGATAAGTCGATTAAAAAGGGTCGATTTACCTACATTGGGTCTTCCTACAATGGCTACAATAGCACTCATATTTTTAATTTGATGCAAAAGTACTATTTAA
>DATGQM010000270.1:0-7381 GCA_035304205.1 Arenibacter sp.
GGAAGGAAGTTGGTATCCTTATTTTTCGCTAGGTTTCCGTTTTTAAGAATATTTGGTTATAATTAATTATGGAGTCCTATCCGGAAAGTAATTGATTACTTTTATACAACAAAAATTGAATTTACAAAAATTACAATAACCTGATTATCAGTGATAAATAAAATAAAGAGAAATGAAAAGTGACTGTTCACCCGTTAATCAAAATTGGCAATTTCTGCCCTCTTTTCCCCATCCCTAAAGGGTGAGAGGGCTGAAATTCCCTTGCTTCCCTTTGGTCCCTTACCGTTCATAGCTTCAGCGACGAAGCGGTTAGGGTAAAACAAGGGGATTTCAGTTGGGGAGTGAACAGTTATAATAAAAATCCTTAACTTTTTGACTCCTAAACTTTTGACTCCTTAACTTTTAACTCATTAACTTTTAATTCAGTTTTCGGAGTAAACTCAATTTTTAACTCTTTAACTTTGTATTCGGGTTTTTCGGACTAAACCCATAACCGATTAAAAAAATATGCAAACGGCATTATTCAATATAATAAACAAGGGGGGGGATGAATTTCCCCATATCGAGACCCGCTTATCCTTTGGACCCTATCTAAAGTATTTAAAAAGCAGGTCGAAAAATGAAAATTCGATCAAAAAGGATTTTTTCAAAAAGATTATAAATAAACTTGACCGGGCCCTGGAGGAACATGGGCCTATCAACGATCAAAATCTCCATAAATTTGAGGAAGAATTTGCCTTGATCCATGGTTCCATGAATTCTCCCTTGGCGGAGGAAGGGGGAAGTTTTTGGGCTCTAGGGTATCCTATGGGCCAGAAAATATGTTTTGGCACGGATAATTTCTATGAATTGTTACACCATAGCGAATGTAGGACGCACTTCACGATCGCTCCTTCAAGACCTTATGCCGATTCGGTTTTTTCCGAAAAGACCCGAATGCTCTATTCCTTTATTATGGAGCGGTTATACGGGATGAGCTCCTCCCGGCATTTTGAGTTGATCCATTCCTTTGTGGATGAGGCAACGGGTCTACAAAAGTATTATCGTATCAATATAGACCATTCTTTCGTAGATATAGAAGTAATCGGGAAATTGCCGGCCATTGACCGACTAAAGGTGAGGGATGAATTTTCCAAGACCTTCAATTTAGGGTTCATAGAATCCCTATTGCCATTGGAACTATTTCGATTGGAGGGTTTCTCCATATTGACCATCCATGATATCACTACCGAACAGGCCTTCGAAAATATTAAGAACATAATCATAAATAGTGATGAGATCCAGGATTCCAATGATCATGTAATCATGTCCTTAAAGACCCTTGCGGGGAATTCGGACATCGAGTTTTCGCTCTTGCCCTTCCTGAAGTTGAACGGCAAGGTTATTTTTGATCATTCAAGGAATAGTACGTCCGCCCTCCTGTTATTGATAAGGAACAGTAACTTTACCAAAGAACGCATCGAAACCTTATTGGCCAAATTTATCGAGAAGCCCGAGATCTTATTTTTTAGTAGGGATGGGTTCAGTGATGGTCACAATACGGAACCTCTTCTGTACGGACTAAAGGATTTGGGAATCGAGGACTATGCCCTGATCCCGGTCCTCCATAACAAGGAGATGGTGGGGGTCATGGAGGTTTTTTCAAGAAAGAGGGATATCTTGGACGATCGGGTCCTCTCCAGGGTATTTGGTGCCAATACCTTGCTGGCCCAATTGTTAAAGGATGAGATCGTAGAGTTTACAACGAAATTGAACCAGGTACTCAGGGATAAATTTACCTCCCTACAGTCCGCCGTCCAATGGAAATTTAATGATAAGGCCTGGGAATACCTTCAGGGCCTTCAGGGAGATAGGCCCAAGTCCAGTATCGGGGATATAAAATTTGAGAATGTATATCCCTTATACGGGGCAATAGATATCAGAAATTCGACCATAGAAAGAAATGCCGCGGCATTTAAGGATATCGTGGTCCATCTGGAACTATTGGAAAAAATGTTAGTGCGCTTAAAGGATCTTGCCAATATTGGTCTTCTTGATGAAATGATCTTTAATTGCAGGCGATGGCTACGGAAGATCGATGAGGAGTCCATCGATCATTTTCAGATCCAGCTCAATGACTTCCTTGATCGGGACGTAGCGGGAATCTTGGCCTATTTTAACGGGAATTCACCGGCATCGCTTTCAATTATACAGGAATATAAGGACGCCATTCATCCTGATAATGGGGTGGTCCATATACATCGGAAAGCCTTGGAGGCATCGGTCCTCCAAATAAATACGGGAATTAATGATTATCTGGAATCGGCCCATGTAGAACTTCAGACTTCCTATCCCTGCTATTTTGAGAAATTTAGGTCGGATGGAGTGGAATATGATATCTATATAGGTCCGTCGATCGCCCCCGATAGACCATTTAATGAAGTATACCTAAAAAATATTCGTTTATGGCAATTGACATCCATGGCCGCTATGGCCAGGATTACCCATAGTCTGTTGGAGCGGATGGAAAGGCCCCTGTTTACCACACAACTTATATTTGTCAATGCTACCCCTATCGATATTAGTTTCAGAACGGACGAGCGGCGGTTTGACGTTGAGGGGGCCTATAATATCCGTTATCAGATTATTAAGAAAAGAATCGATAAGGTAACTATTAAGGATACGGGAGAGCGACTGACCCAGCCAGGAAAAATTGCACTGGTCTACTTTTCCGAGAAGGAGATCAAAGAGTATTCGGGGTATATCCTATACCTACAAAAGAACGGGATATTGCTGGAGGACCTGGAAGAACTGGAGCTGGAGGAATTACAGGGAGTGAAGGGCCTACGGGCATTAAGGGTAGGGATCAATCTGGCCGATTGACCTATTTTTGGCCCTAATTTCCAATCTCCGATTACCACCCGCTGCGAACAATAAGAAATTATCGGCCTAATGGTGACAGAAATAGGTCCCGATGTGCATTTGCAATACTTTTTTAATATTTCGTATTAAATTTTTATTGTCATAATCAGTATCTTGTACGTTAAATTCTTATAATCCTTTGCTATATGCACGTTCATGTTCAACGCAAAAACATCAAGTTTTCACCGGATAGCAGTCGGGTCGTCGCTAGGTTTTTCAATAATGGGGAAAATCGAACCCGCGAATTAATTAAGCGTGTTATTTCCCTGGAAGATCTGGAAGTTAGTCGTGTCCTGGATGGTACCTTGCGGGAGTTCGCCGGTCGCCATCGTAATATTTCCCAAATTTTTATGCGGCATTTCGAGAACCATGCTGCATTGATAGCGAATATGGGAATAAACGAAAGCAGCTTTACCAAAGAAGAAAAATTGCTCATCGGTTCCTATGCCACCATGGAATATTCTATTGAGTCGGCGGCCATGTTCAACCCTTCCATCATAGAGGATTTTGACCAATCCTTTTTGGCGAAAAATGAAAAAAGGGTCATTATATCCTTTAGGGCCACGGGAGAAGGGCATTTATCCTCTATCGTTTTTAGGAGGGGAATCTTGGATGGAAACAATGATTTTCACCCGAACCGGGTCCGCAACTATATCGATATGGCCAATATCGTTCAAAAAGCATCCTATGACAAGGGCCGATTTATACAGAAGATGAAAGAAATGGACATCTCCCAGGAATACTCCTCCAGTATAATGGAATATTTGCCGGATAGATTTGAACATCATCAACTTACCCATGTGGTAGATAAAGTACTGGCCAATGGGATAAGCACCGATAAGCGTCTTGCCCTGGAAGAAATGACCTGGCTTGTAGATTCCTATTATGACATCGAGTTTAGCCTGGATTCGGATATATCCGAGCGGGTAATCTTTCCGATTTCCCCTTCGGAGAGCAAGGGGATAGAGGACGCCAGATTTGTGAGGTTTACCGAGGACGATGGCTCCATTAAGGTGTACGCCACCTATACGGCCTATGACGGACATACGATCTTGCCGAAATTACTTTCTACCGAGGATTTTAATACCTTCCGGATCATGCCGATGCACGGCAAGGCCGCCCAGAACAAGAATTTTGCACTTTTCCCTAAAAAGATAAACGGGAAATATGCCGTCCTGGCAAGGGTAGACGGGGTAAATAATTATCTGATGTATTCGGATAGAAATACGTTATGGAACAACCCGATTAAAATTCAAGAACCAAAATACCCGTGGGAATTTACGCAGATCGGGAATTGCGGGGCACCCTTATGGACCCCGGAGGGATGGCTTGTAATTACCCACGGGGTCGGTGCCATGAGGCGCTATTGTATCGGGGCTTCCCTCTTTGATCTGGAAGACCCTACCAAGGAGATCGGCAGGCTAACACAACCCTTACTTTCCCCTTTGGAGGAGGAACGTGAAGGGTATGTGCCCAATGTTGTCTATTCCTGTGGTTCCATGATAAATAATGGAAGCCTGGTATTGCCCTATGCCGTTTCGGATTATTCCTCGTCCTACGCCACTGTGGATATGGCCGAACTTATCCATGCCATTCGGAAATAACCCGAAGTTTTGTTCTAAGCATCCATATCCTCCATGGCCATTCGCGCCAGCAGATAGCTTATGGTAGATTCCGCCCCTTGGTTCAGGTTTACGTTATGGAGTTCCAATCCATCATAACATCCACCGGTACAGGGATTATAAATGGTCTGATCCAAGGGATTGTTCCCTAAGAACCATTCGAAGGCATTTTTCATTAAGGATGCATATCCGGAAAGTGGGTATATCTTATCGAACAAATGCAGGGCCAATATGGTATAGGCCACATCGATCGGTTGCTCGCCGCCCTTAAAATCAGGTTCTAAGGTTTCATCCCGATGGTGCCAATTTTTATTACAGATTACCCGAATGGCACCCTTATGGAATATTTTGGACAAAAGAAAATCGAAGGATTCCTTGGCGATCTTTCCATAACTGGTATCCAAGGTCATTATATAGGCCATCAGCATGGCATGCGGTATCACGCTGTTGCCATAGGTAAGGGAATCTTCGTACCATCGCCAATCCTCAGTGGATACATCTTTGTAAAAGTGTACCAATTTATCCGCATGGGTCCTTATAACGGTATTTAGGCATTCCCTATCATCAAATCGGTTGTAGAAATATAGTCCCTTAATTAGGAAAGCTATGGCCCGGGGCGAGTTGGCATCTTTCATCGCCTGGATCGCCTGTTCAAAAATAAACTTGGCATTTTCCAAGGTCGAATCATCCTTTATCGGTAAAAGTCCCGAAATGGACAAAAAATATCCCAGGGCCCAAATGGCCCGTCCCCGCGCATCTTCCAGATTGATCAAGGTATTTTCGTCGGTAAACCGGCATTCCTTGTCCACGCAGTTTAAGAAGGTACCGTCATGACGGAAACAGCGCACGATAAAATTAAAATAGCGGTAGATATACTTGATGTCGGATGGATCAGCTGTGAGTTTGAAATGTTGGCAGAATGCGATCAGGGCGCGTGCATTGTCGTCCAGGGTATAGCCACTTTCAATATCCGGTTCGTTGACCGTCGAAAATTGGATGATGCCCATCTGGGTGGTCATTTTTTTGAGGTGCTTTAAATTAATGGGCGGTTTTTGGTATTTTAAGGGAATAGCGTTTTCCAAGATTTTTTCAAACACCCTGATATGGGCGATGGCCACATTTTCCCATGCCGATACGGATGCCGTATGCAATCCGTTGAGCCTCATTTTGTTCCGTTTCACGGTATTGTCCAATAAATTGAGGACTTTTCGCTGTAATTGCCGGGGATCCTGAAAATCGAAAACGGTACCCGCCCCATTTTTGAGTACTTCTACGGCATGGGGGATCGGGGTAGAGATGATGGGACATCCACAACTTAGGGCATAGGCAAAAGTGCCGCTAACGGCCTGGTTGGGGTCTTTGGAGGTAAATAGATAAATATCCGTGAGCTGTAGGTATTCCAATAAATTATTAAGGGGTACAAATTGATCTATGAAACGGACATGGTCGCCCAAGTTAAGCGTATCTACTTTTTGTTTTAAAAATTCCCGGTATAGATCGCCCCCTTCTTCCTTTATTAAAGTAGGATGGGTCTTGCCAATGATCAGGAAAATTACTTTTGGATATTTTTTTATGATTCCCGGTAGGGCGTCCAAGGTGGTTTCGATACTTTTCCCCGGTCCCAATAGTCCGAACGTGGATAGTACCGTTCTTCCTTTTAGCCCGTATTCGATTTTTAGGATGTTCCTATTATTGTATTCTATCAAATGGGTGCCGTGCGCAATAACGGTTATCTTTTCCGGCGAGATTCCATATTCCCGGATCAGGATATCGGCGGAGGTCCGTGTCATTACGATGATGCCCGCGGAAAAGGAGGCAATGGTATTTACCTTGCTCCTTAATTCCGGGGAGGGACCGGGCAAAACCGTATGGAATGTAACTACCACCGGTTTTTCCAAGTATCCGATAAACTCATAAAAGGATTGCTCGTTGTTATGGAACAGGCCAAATTCGTGCTCGATCAATACCAATCCTATTTTTTTATTGGAATTGATATAATGGGCGGCCTGTAAAAAATCCAGGGCGTAATCCGTATTCAGTACATTTTGTATCTCTTTGGGATAAACGGGGTTGGATTTTTCGGATACCAATGGATAAATGGTGAATTGAAAACTATCCCCGAACGTTTTTTTTAGGGCGTTATGTAAATCCTGGGAATAGGTCGCTATCCCGCATTCTTTGGGCGGATAGGTAGTAAGACAGAGGATTTCGGTCAGGTCGTTTTTTTCGGGGATTGGATATGCCAATTGAAGGGCGCTTCCAACTTGGGAAATTATTTTTCGTTGTCTCGGTTTTATTTTCGATCTAAGGGCTTTTCCCGACTTCGAAATGGCATCACTTTGCATAGTTATCTTACATTAAGGTTCATAATAAGGGGAATTCAATGGATTCCAATAAATAGATCGGGGAATATCCTGGATTCCTATCCGTATAAACTACGGACCTGTTCTCCACGGATTCCATTTTATATTAAATGATGCTACTTGTTCTGTAAAAAGGTTTGGTAGTGGATCTGTGATCCGAATAAAGGTAGATTGAAACCTTCCATAGGATGGTTACTATCGGAGGAAAAAATAACCCGATTGCATTGGGGAGGCATATAATTGCCATTGTCCGCCCGGCTGTCCCGTTCAAGCGTTCCCGAAGGAGTGCGGGATAGGCAGCCTACAGCCTAAAGCTTATAGCCTACAGCCTACAGCCTACAGCCTAAAGCCCTTACACCGGAATTAATTTCGCCCGTTCCGCCCGGTCCCAGTTCCTATGCATGGCTATGGCCTTCACAAATTTGATGGGATCGGCATTGATAAGGAGGGCAATATCATCCTTAAAGTCTATGGCAAATGTTTTATCCAAGAGTT
>DATGQM010000271.1:0-5482 GCA_035304205.1 Arenibacter sp.
AAAACCTACAATAAGTAAGGCAACAACCAATAATTTGCTAAGATGTTTCATGTTCAAATTTTTAAGTTTAAGTGTTTATTAGCTGCAAATGTAAGTTGTTAAATATTATTAACAAAATCATTTTCTTAAATTTTTAACGCATTTGATCAGATGAAAGGTACTTTTAAACGATTTTCAGCGCTTTTCCCACTTCTATAAATGCTTTTATCGCCGTATCCAGGTGTCCTATTTCGTGTGCGGCCGAGATTTGTACGCGAATTCTTGCTTTTCCTTGTGGGACTACCGGATAAAAGAAGCCGATTACATATATTCCTTTTTCCAGTAACATATTGGCCATTTCCTGGGATAATTTCGCATCATATAGCATAACGGGAACAATAGCGGAGTCGCCTTCTATGATATCGAAGCCCGCTTTTTTCATTCCCTCCTTGAAATATTTGGTATTTTTCTCCAATTTGTCCCGAAGACCGGTATCCTTCCCCAACATCTCGAATACCTTGATGGAAGCGCCTACGATTGCAGGGGCCAGCGAATTGGAGAATAGGTAGGGCCTGGATCGTTGCCTTAATATTTCTATGATCTCTTTTTTTCCAGTGGTATATCCACCCATGGCCCCGCCCAGTGCCTTGCCCAGGGTCCCGGTAATGATATCTATTTTCCCCATTACCCTTTTCTCTTCCAGGGTACCCTTACCCGTAGGGCCGATAAAGCCGGCGGCATGACATTCATCTATCATGACCATGGCATCATATTTTTCGGCCAATCCACATATTTTATCCAAGGGTGCCAATAGACCGTCCATGGAAAAGACACCGTCGGTAACAATGATCTTAAACCGTGCGCCGTCCCCATCGGCCCGTTTTAATTGGGTTTCCAGATCGGCCATATCATTATTGGCATATCTATATCGCATGGCCTTGCACAGGCGCACTCCGTCTATAATGGAAGCATGGTTCAGGGAATCCGAGATAATGGCATCCTGGGGGCCCAATAAAGGTTCGAAGGCACCTCCGTTGGCATCAAAGGCGGCGGCATATAGAATAGTATCCTCCGTCCCATAGAATTCCGCTATCTTTTTTTCCAGGGTCTTATGGATGTCCTGGGTGCCACATATAAAGCGAACGGAGGACATCCCAAAACCGTGGGTATCCATGGCATCCTTGGCCGCTTGTATAACATCGGGGTGGGATGATAGCCCCAGATAATTATTGGCGCAAAAGTTAATGACCTCCTCCCCGGTGGAAATTTTGATTACCGCATCCTGGGGGGAGATAATGATCCGTTCCTCCTTATAGAGTCCGGCTTCCTTAATGGCCGTTAATTCGTCCTGTAAATGTGATTTGATCTTGTTTCCGTACATAATTTATTTATATAAAATCTAAAGTAATATCCTCATTTATATATACCAGGATCTTGTTTTCTATACGGTACCCCATCCCTTCCAGGATATCCCCGTACAATTGGATCTGCTGGTGGTAAGCCGGATTTTCCCTTCCTGTCTTATAATCGATAATGGTTGCCCTATCGCCCTGTATTACAATTCTATCCGGACGGAGCAGCTTTCCGTCCCTGTTAAGTATCCCCTGTTCATTGCGCACCTCCTTATCCTTCCCGAAATAACCGTACAGCTCCGGATGGTCTACAATGGCAATTATCTTATTTCTTATATCCGCACGTTCTTCCATGGTAAGTTCTCCTTGTCTGACCAGCCCATTAATGGCATCGTCCATATCTTCCCTGGTCTTGATAAGGCCCATTATAAAATGTACCACATTGCCCTTGAAGAGGGCATTTTCCCTCTCCGTGTCCCATAAAACCCCGGATTTGGTCAAGATACGAAATTCCGGCCGTTCCTTAAAGGTATAGGCATAGGGAATGGTCTCCCGTATGTTTTTAGGGTCCGATATTTCCCTGTTGTTTTCAAGGTCCCCGAATTGATACTGCAAGGTGGTCCCCTCCCAAAGCCCTTTTCCCTTCAAATAATGGATAAACAGACCGGAATAATAATTGGGCCGGTGCTCCCCTTTTTGTGTAAGGTCTTTTTTTGTAACGATATAAAGTCCCTTTACGGCCCTTGTCAAGGCTACATATAAAATATTAAAAGCGTCCAGCTCCAATTTGTGCTGCTCTTCGTTATAGATGGTTTTCGCTACTTCGCCATAGGTAAGTACTTCCTGTTTTTTATTGATCAGGATTTCCTGGAACCCATTAAACGATCCCTCGGGTACCGGAAGCCATAATTTAGGCTCGATCTCCTCATATATATGTGTATTGGCAAAAGGAAAGATCACTATGGGAAATTCCAGGCCCTTTGATTTGTGGACGGTCATGATCTGCACGGCATCCACATTTTCGGGTGCGGTAATACTGAGTTTATCCTTCTTCTTTTCCCAATAGGCCAAAAATAGCTGGGCATTGGCCCCTTCCTTTTGTTCTACCTCCTGCACCACATCCAACAGATAGGTGATATAGGCATCGGAGCCTTCCGCCAATCGGAACTTTTTGATGGCGTATTCCAGACCATCGTATACGGAGGCCCGCCTAAGGGTTTCCAAATTAAATCCGTAACGATCCCTTAGAAGGGCAGGAACCGTTTTTAAATGATCATCTATATATTGGTGCAAGGCACTTTCCTCCTTAAATAGGAAGGAGATTATCCCAAAACCGGTTTCCAGATCGGTGGGCCGTACGCTGAGATAAAGAAGGTCGACCAGGAACCTTACCTTGGGATTACTACCCAGTAAGAGGGTTTCCGAAGAGATAATGGGGATGTTGCGCTCCATTAAAAAATCGGCCAATACTATCCCCTGTTTTTTTTTCCGGGTAAGGATGCAGATATCCTTTAAGGGATAGTCTTTTTCCAATACCTGTTCCAGGATAGTAAATACGGCCTGGCAATAGAGGTCATCCTCATCTTGGGAATTTTCCACATCGATGAACTCCAGTTGGACCAATCCCCCTTTTTTGTTATTGTACCTTTGCTGGTTCCCTTCCAAAAATAATTGATTGTAGGTACTGTTTTCCAAAAAGGTACTGGTATGGGTGAAGAAATCATTGTTGAATTTTATGATCTCCTCATGGCTCCGATAATTGGCAGGAAGGTTTGCCGTCTCCGGAGGGGCCACGAATGGATCATCCTTTAGGTCGATGAGGTCCAGAAACTGTTCCGCCTTCCCTCCCCGCCAACGGTAAATGGCCTGTTTGGCATCCCCGACCAATAAAAGTGAGCCTGTTTTTCCTTGGGAATCCTCACTTTCCAGCGCGTTCCCTACGAGTGGGATCAGGTTGCTCCATTGCATCCTGGAAGTATCCTGAAATTCGTCTATAAAATAATGTCGGTATTTTTCGCCGAGCCGTTCGTAGATAAAGGGAGCCGGTTGATCTTTTATTTCGTTGGCGATAAGATTGTTAAAGGATGATATGGGCAATAGGTCCCTTTCCTGTTCCAGGGTCTTTATTTCTTGCTGGATGGCATTCAGTACCGTTAAAGGGACTATGTTATTATAGGCGTTCCTAAGAAGGGATATGGTGGTGTAGTGCTCCCTTATGTTCTGAAAATGGGTATCGAATGTAGGATGGAGCCTATCCAGGACGTCCTTCACCCCTTGTGGACACGCTTTGGTATATAAGGGATCCGTACCAAAATTCTGCTTCCATCCCGCCACAAAATCAATATCCAGATCCCCCCCCGCTATCTTTGAAATGAATTTCGGAAAGAAGCTCGACTTAAAATTATCGAATTCCAGACCGTTTTCACGTATAATATCCATAATACGGTCGGCATCTCCCTTCATTCCGGATTCCAAGATCTTTATATTTTGGACAAAGATATTTTTAAGGACCAGGAAATCATCTATTTTTTTTCCTTCCAACTTCTTAAGGTGCGGAATTTCATTTTCGTTGAACAAGAGCTTTCCGATCTTATGGAGGTCGATGGCAATATCCCAGCTTTTGTCCTCATCGATTTTTTCCATGGCAAAGTCCACCAATACTTTGGTAAGCTGCTTGTTATCGCCCGCCTTATTGATCAATTTGGCGATGGCCTCGTCCAATAACATATCGGTGTCGAGAACCACTTCAAAATTTTGTGGTAATTTTAGGTCCTTGGCAAAAGTCCGGATAAGTCGATGGGTAAATTTGTCTATGGTAGACACGTCAAAAAAGGCATAATTGTGCAAGATTTCCTTCAACGCTTGCCTAGACCTATTTTGAAGGATGTCTATGGGTATCCCCAGTTCTTCCGATATATCCAAGAGCATGGGAGGAATGGTATTATCTTCTTTTTTACCAAAGTCGAAGAGACTGCCCAAAATACGCTGCTTCATTTCGTTTACCGCCTTATTGGTAAAGGTAATGGCGAGAATACTGCGATAGTTCCTATTGAAATCCGAGGCAAGGACAATCTTTAGATACTCTTTGGCGAGCATATAGGTCTTGCCCGAACCTGCGGAGGCGTTATAAATTTTGTACGGGGCGTACTGCACGTTGTTTTAGTCGCAAAATAAACAATATTCGATAGTTCTTAACAAATAATTAGTTGTAATTCCTCCATAAAGCCTTAATTTTGGGAAACATCATTTTTTTTAACTTAAAAACATAATATTATGGCCTTCGAATTACCTAAGTTACCATATGCGTATGATGCATTGGAACCACATATTGATGCTAAAACCATGGAGATACACCATACCAAGCATCACAATGGTTATACTACTAACCTAAATAATGCCATTGCAGGCACCGCTCTGGAAAACAAATCCATCGAGGATATATTAAAGAACTTGGACATGTCCAATGCGGCCGTCCGCAACAATGGGGGTGGTTTTTATAACCATTCCCTGTTCTGGGAAATAATGTCCCCCAATGGGGGCGGGAATCCATCCGGCGAATTGGCCGAGGCCATAAATATGGCTTTTGGTTCTTTCGACGCATTTAAGGATGCGTTCTCCAAAGCGGCGGGAACCAGATTTGGATCTGGATGGGCGTGGTTATGCGTTCAGAAAGGGGGCAAATTGGAAATCTGCTCTACCCCGAACCAGGACAACCCGCTTATGCCGGATACCGGCTGCGGAGGATTTCCAATATTCGGATTGGACGTTTGGGAGCATGCCTATTACCTAAACTATCAGAACCGAAGACCCGATTATATAAATGCCTTTTTCAATGTAGTGGATTGGGGCAAGGTGGCCGAAACCTATAGGGCCAATAAATAATCCTCCCATAAAATTCCTTTAGTGGAATTTGAACAAAAAAGTCCCGTCTTAATTTTTAAGGCGGGACTTTTTTGTTACCGTTCTACGTTTGGGCCTTGAACCTTATTGGTCGGACATAGTATCCGAATGTATAGAAAAGGGTGGGGAAATCCCCACCCTTTTCGTCCCAAATCTTACCATAAACTTAACCTACTTATGCTATGGCGGCACTAAAATACTGGTATTGTGAGAAATATCAAAAAATATTATGAATTTTATTGCGGTCTTTG
>DATGQM010000272.1:0-11137 GCA_035304205.1 Arenibacter sp.
GCGGAGTCTTCTATTTCTTCTAAGTGGGTACATGATGTGTTTGTTTTAAAATAGCAAAGATAATGGAACTGGTACGAAAAAATGGTTTGATTTGATGAAGGTTACACCCAGTCTTTCGGTTGGGCAAGCACTTTTATCAATCGTTCCTCTTCGCTTCCTTTTTCCGGATGATGGTCATATCGCCATTGCACATGTGGCGGCAGGCTCATCAGGATGCTTTCTATACGCCCATTGGTCTTTAATCCGAAGAGGGTCCCCTTATCGTGCACCAAGTTAAATTCTACATAGCGGCCACGGCGGATCTCTTGCCATTCCCTTTGCTTCTTGCCAAAAGGTATATTTTTTCTTTTCTCTACAATTGGAATATAGGCTTCCAGGAAGCTATCTCCTACCTCGGTCTCAAAGCGGTACCAATCTTCCATACCCATATTATCGGTAGCCTTGCAATAATCATAGAACAGGCCGCCTACCCCCCGGGCTTCGTTCCTATGCACATTCCAGAAGTAGTCATCACATTTGGTTTTGTAGGCCCTGTAAAAATCGGAATGGTGCTTGTCACATGCATTTTTGCAGATGGTATGAAAATGGTTGGCATCCTCGTCGAAGAGATAATAGGGGGTCAGGTCCTGGCCCCCGCCAAACCATTGATCGACCAGTTTTCCGTTTTTGTCGTACATTTCAAAATAACGCCAATTGGCGTGTACGGTAGGTACCATGGGGTTTTTAGGGTGGATGACCAAGCTTAGGCCACAGGCAAAAAAATCGGCATCCCTTACCCCAAAATAATTTTGCATACTTTCTGGCAGTGCCCCATGTACGGCAGAAATGTTTACCCCGCCCTTTTCAAATACGGCACCGTTCTCTATCACCCTAGATCGACCGCCCCCGCCTTCCGGGCGCTCCCATAGGTCTTCTTTAAATAGGGCGGAACCGTCCACCTCTTCTAACTTGGCGGTAATCCGGTCCTGTAATTGTTGGATGTAGGCGTAAAATTTATCTTTCATGTTTTTGCTTTTGGACCTGTAAGGTTTCAAAAACCTTACAGGTCAGGTTTTCTACGATTTTCACTAGATTTCGCTTTTTCTTAATTCATAAAGTTCCATATCCATAGGTACTGAGCCCGGAGGCGTATATTCTTGGACCAAGGTCGATTTCCATTTAAAACCACAACTTTTGGCCACTTTAAGGCTTCCTATATTGGAACTGTGTACAATAATACGTAATCGATCCAATTTCAATTCTTCAAAAGCATAGTGGCACATATGTCTGACACCTTTGGTGGTCCAACTTTTCCCCTGGTATTTTACGCCAATGCAATACGCTAATTCCCCTACGCCTTTCTCATAGTTAAGTTCTTTAAGAATGATCAGGCCCACCACGGAAAGGTTCTGGCGCTCCTTGATGCCAAGCGTAAATTCGGTTCCCTTTTTATTTTCCCTTATTTTTTTTCTTATAAAGGCCGTGGATGCCTCGATACTGAGATTTTGGGCCAGTGTTATGGGGAAAAATAGTTTAAAGCGCCCCGAATTGCTGATCATGGTCTTACATAGACTTTCCGCATCGGTAAGTTTTAGGGTCTCCAGTATAAAGGGTTCGTCGGTCCGTCTCATCCGTTAGTTTTTGACGCTTGGACCTGCAAGGTTTCTAAAACCTTGCAGGTCTTGTAAGGCATGTTCAATAAAGTTAATGCTTTTACCGGGACGGCCGTAACCAATGAAGTCGAAACCGGTCCTATTATTCCGTGCGATATTCTTTTACCGCATCGATAAATGCCTTGGCATGGTCTAAGGGTATATTGGGCAAGATACCGTGCCCTAGGTTGACTATATATCTGTCCTTTCCAAAATCATTGATCATTTGGGTGACCATTTTTTTGATCGTTGCCGGTGGCGACAATAATCTTACGGGGTCGAAATTCCCCTGTAACGTAATCTGCCCCCCCGAGAGATAGCGTGCATTTTTTGGGGAACAGGTCCAGTCCACCCCCAATGCCGCAGCCCCTGATCTGGCCATATCGCCCAAGGCGAACCAGCATCCCTTTCCAAATACGATTACGGGAATCTCATCCTTTAGGGCATCTATGATCTGTTGGATGTATTTAAAGGAAAATTCCTGATAGTCGACCGGGGATAGCATACCTCCCCACGAATCGAATATCTGTACGGCATTTACCCCTGCCCTTACCTTGGCCTTTAGGTAGGCAATAGTGGTATCCGTAATCTTCTGCAAGAGCAGATGTGCCGTAATGGGATCGCTAAAGCAGAGCTCCTTGGCCTTATCAAAGGTTTTGCTGCCCTGCCCCTGTACTACATAACATAAAATGGTCCATGGCGAGCCTGCAAACCCGATCAGGGGAATCTCATCGTTCAAAAGTTCCTTGGTGGCCTTTATGGCCTGCATTACATAGTCCAGCTCTACATTTACATCGGGAACGATTACCTGCTCCGCTCCTTTCCGATCCCTTATCGGATCGGGCAGATAGGGCCCAAAGTTGGGCTTCATCTGTACCTCTATGTTCATGGCCTGTGGGATTACCAGAATATCACTGAACAGGATAGCCGCATCCATGCCATATCTACGGATGGGTTGTACGGTTATTTCACTGGCCAGTTCCGGGGTCCTACAACGGGTAAAGAAATCATATTTATCGCGGATAGCCATAAATTCGGGGAGGTAACGCCCTGCTTGGCGCATCATCCAAACGGGTGGGCGCTCTACTGTTTCTCCTTTTAATGCCCGTAGGAACAAATCGTTCTTTATACTCATAATACAGGTTTTTAATGTCCGTTCCTTCGCTTTATAGATCCCCGTTCGGGATAAGTGAAATCACGGGATATTAATTAATTTTTGCTTTAAAATATGCTGTTACTTTTTCCAGGACGCCTTCTACCGTTGGTTTGTTGGCGATGATTATGTTTTGTGCGTATTTCTGGGCTTCCGCCGCCGTGGTGGTGCCTATGCAAAAGCAAGTGCTGTCCTTAATTTGGTTTTTGATAACAAAACTTTCTATTCCACTGGGACTAAAGAACAGGATCCCGTTAAAATCGGAGCGATAACTTTGTATGTTGGGGCTATTCCCATAGACCACCTGCTCCTTGAACCGGATCGAATGCTGTTGGAATTGCGATGGGATCGCTGTCAACCGCTTGTCCCCGCATAAAAATAAAAAGGACTCTTTTTGGTATTTGCTCACCAGTATTTTGGCCAATTCCGCTCCATAATGGGCAGATTCCAATACGTGTATCCCATTTTGTTCCAGAAGCGAACCGGTCTTCTCTCCTACGCAATAAGCCCTTATTTCCGAAATGGGGGTGGGCTCCTGTTCTTTATTGGAAGTATCTTTTTCGATATTTTTTAAAAAGGCCTTCACCGTATTTTGACTGGTAAAAATGATGTTTTTATAGGAACGGTCTATTTCCTGGTCGAATATTTTGATCTTGATGGCATCATATTCCTCTACGTTCAACCCCGCATCGGTGAGGATGGCCTTTTGGGCCGTACTAAGGATTTTGGTGGAGAGTATATTTATGGCCATCATAATCGGATTTTTAGTTCCCGGACATAGTTAGGCCAGTTCCTTTTTTATGGCCACCATCATTTCCCTGCCACCGTTGCTCAATACTTCTAGGGCACAAGCTTTGCCAAAGTTTAAATAATCGTTGATCGGAACCGATTTTTGAACCGTTATTTTTTGCTTTCCGTCCAAGGGGAGCAATATCCCCTCAAAGTATATATTTTCCTGATCCAAAGTAGCCAATGCACCTATGGGAGCGGTACATCCGCCTTCCAGGACCTGTAGAAATTCGCGTTCAATATGGGTGCATATTTCCGTGGGGAAATCGTTCAGTTTACGGACCGCTTCCGTAGAGAATGAATCGCCTTCCATAGAAACGACTACCATGGCCCCTTGTGCCGGTGCGGGAACCATCCAATCCAGATCGATATGGTTTTCGGGCAAGACCTGTATACGCTCCAGTCCGGCCTTGGCAAATATGGCGCCGTTCCAAGTATTGTCCCGGAGCTTTTGCAGGCGGGTATTTACATTACCGCGCAGATCCGTAACGGAATGGGAGGGATATTTGTTGAGCCATTGCGCCCTTCGTCTTAAGCTTCCGGTGGCAATGGTGCCCGTGGCGTTTAGGAAGTCCAATTCCTTATAGACCAGGATATCCCGGGCGTTGGCCCTGGGGAGTACGGCGGATTGTATAATGCCCTTGGGAAGCCTAGTGGGTACATCTTTCATGGAATGTACGGCAATGTCTATATCGCCGTTGATCATGGCGATATCCAAGGTCTTGGTGAAGATTCCGGTAATGCCAAGTTCGTACAAGGGTTTGTTCAATAGCAGGTCCCCGGTAGATTTTACGGAAATGATCTTGGTACCATATCCCTGGGCTTGCAATTGTTCCTGTACGGTATGGGCCTGCCATAACGCTAACTGGCTATCGCGCGTACCGATTCGTATCGTTGATTTCATTTCGATTCCAATTCTAGTTGAAATACCCGTTGGATAAGATCCAAACTGGTATCGGAATCGATTTCCGTATCCTTGAGATGATTGGCAAATTGTTTGGTAATCTTCTGAATGATGCGTTCAGAGATAATATCGGCCTGCAGGGAGTTGAAGTCGGAAATCTTTTTGCTCTGAAAATCGAGTTCCTCGTCCTTCATCATTTTCAACTTTTTCTTTAAGGCCTTGATAACGGGTGCGAATTTTCTAGTTTCCAACCACTTGATAAAATCTTCCTTTACCTCGTCTATGATCGCTTCGGCCTGGGGTACGTACTGCTTTCTTTTTTCCAGGGTATCATCCGTCATTTGGGATAGATCGTCCAGATGGATCACGGTTACATTTTCCATTTGACTTACATCCTCGGAAACGTTCTTGGGAATGGAGAGGTCCAAGATCAGCAAGGGCTTCTTGGGATATATCAATTCCTTGGAAATAGTGGGGGAATGTGCGCCCGTAGCCACGATCAGCACATCCGTATTGCGGATCTCCGTTTGCAGGTCGCCATAATCCTTGACGATCAGGTTGAATTTACCCGCAATTTTCTCTGCCTTGTCCTTGGTGCGGTTGATCAGGGTAATGTGCGAGTTCTTGGTGTGTTTTACCAGGTTCTCACAGGTATTCCTTCCAATTTTTCCGGTACCGAAGAGCAGAATGTTCTTTTCGGAGATGTTGGGAATATTATTAGTGATATACTGTACCGATGCAAAGGCTACGGATGTGGCTCCCGATGATATTTCGGTTTCGTTCTTTATACGTTTACTGGCCTGGATCACCGAATTACAGAGCCGCTCCAAAAACGGATTGGCCATGTGGTGCTTTTTGGACCGATTGAAGCTTTTGCGCAGCTGACTTATAATTTCAAAATCGCCCAATATTTGGCTATCCAGCCCGGTGCCCATTTTATAAAGATGGCCAATGGCATCATTGTTCTTATATACATAGGCCACTTCCTGAAACTCCTCTAGGGAGCCCTTTGTATTATCACATAATAATTTGATCAGTTGAAAAGGATGTTGGGCAAATCCGTGAAGTTCGGTGCGGTTACAGGTAGAGGTTACCAAAAGTCCATCCAGATCGATCGATTTCGCCTGTTGCAAAAGGCGGTCCATGGCATTTTCATCCAAACTGAATTTACCGCGCACAATGGCATCGGCCTTTTTATAGTTAAGGCCTATGGTATAAAATGAACTATGCTTGGAAATATTATAATCTTTCATAGGTACTCTTAAGAGCCTGACAAAAATAGTGGCATCAAAGATATAAAAGTAACGCTTGAGGAACAATAAATATCGATTCTGGTTTTTTAACGTTCCCAATGCCGTATAAATCCCCTAAATAGCCTATTTTAGTGGGGTCAATGAATATTGACTATTCAATAATTTAGAATGTATCTAAATAGAATGAACAAAATAAATTGAGGGATGGAACAAGAAAATATCGCTCAAGGTTCCTTTGGGGAAGTTTGGGTGGAGGAAGGTTTTTATATATTAAAGATTCAGAACGATAGCGTTCATAATCAGAAAGTTATGCGGGAAATAGACAGTTCCTATATCCAGTTTCATTTCTGTTTAAAGGGCAGTGCCAAGTTTATCTTCAATGAGGGGAGATATGCCTTGGAAGTTACCGAGGAAAATTCCCTGCTCCTCTATAATACGCAGATAGATCTGCCGCTCAATCTTGTTTTGGACGCCAATTCCTGGATGGTATCCATAATAATGACCATCCGTAAATTTCATTCCCTGTTTTCCAAGGAGGCGGGCTATATTCCTTTTTTAAGTGTGGAGAACAAGGATAAAAAGTACTATTCACAAGAAGGGGTATCCCCCGCCATAGCGATAGTGCTCAGCCAGATTATGAACTATAACCTACACCCTTCCATAAAGGAGCTCTATATAAAGGGGAAGGTATATGAACTGATCTCCCTTTATTTTAACAGGACGGAGGATGCGGATATGGAACAATGTCCGTTTTTGGTGGACGAGGACAATATAAAACGTATTAGAAAGGCCAAGGAAATTATAATTGCACGAATGGCCGAGCCTCCCACTTTAGTAGCGCTTTCCGAGGAGATCGGACTGAGCCTAAAAAGGTTAAAAGAAGGTTTTAAACAGATTTATGGGGATACAGTCTTCAGCTTTTTATTCGATTATAAAATGGAATACGCCCGTAAAATGTTGGAATCCGGCAAATATAACGTGAACGAGGTGGGCCTTAAGGTGGGGTATAGTACCGGGAGCCATTTTATTGCGGCCTTTAGAAAAAAGTATGGTACCACGCCCAAGAAATACCTGAAATCCTTGGCTAGCGTATAGGTGCGATTCTTTTGGAAAAACCGGAATAAAATGTGTATATCTGCTACAAATTAGCGATATTTAACATCACCTAAAAATTAGAACCTTTTATGAAAATCGTTAATCTTTCCATTACTTCCCTTGTGTTGGTCCTTGCTATTGGATGTGGTAGTGCTAAAATAGAGCAGGAAGTAATTTTGAACCCAAACCTGCATACCACTCCGGTAGTAGTCCCCGCTAAAATAATCTCGGCCCCCAAATCGGCCAAGGACCAAGTATTGGTATTTACCAAGACCAATGGATTTAGGCATGGCTCCATCGAAAAAGGAGTAACTACATTGGTGAAACTTGGGGTGGCCAATAATTTTGAGGTGACCCAAACGGCGGACTCGTTACAGTTTAATCCCGCCAACCTAAAAAAATATCAACTGGTCATATTCCTGAATACTACTATGGACGTGTTGGGGGATACGGAGCAGTCGGCCTTTGAAAACTATATCCGGAACGGGGGCAGTTTTATGGGTATCCATGCCGCGGCGGACACGGAATATGAATGGCCGTGGTACGGGAAACTGGTCGGGGCCTATTTCCTGAGCCATCCCAAACAGCAGGAGGCAATTATAGACGTAGTAGATCACGACCATCCGGCCACACAACATCTGGCGGCTACTTGGACGCATTTTGATGAATGGTATAATTTTAAGAATATCAATCCCGACCTACATGTGCTGATGAAACTTGATGAAAGCAGTTATGAAGGAGGAAAAAATGCGGATAACCATCCCATTGCCTGGTACCATGAGTATGACGGCGGCCGCGCTTTCTACACCGGTCTGGGCCACACCGAAGAGGCATATGACGATCTAAATTTTCGACAGCAATTGGTAGGCGGTATAGCTTACTGCCTGGGAAGAAGGTAGATTACCTCTATTTGTTACAGCCACATCTTGTGGCTTTGGTCGCTATGATCAACTGCCGTATGTAAATTTATTGTAAGGAAATTATCAAATGCTTTCATACTTTTGCAGTGGGAAAAGTACATTTATATAGAAAATATGAATATTGATATCTTACAGCCATCCGACGTAAATGAAACCATAGCCAAACAGGTGAAGGAGCTATTTAGTCAATTAAACCCGTCCATAGAACAGGTGAACCTGGCAGAAGTCTTTAAACCGGAGAACAATATCACATTTGCCTATTGTATGGACAAGGAGAATAATAAGGTTGTGGGCATTGCGTTAATGTGCGCCTATACGGTAGTATCCGGTTATAAGGGTTGGGTAGAGGACGTAGTGGTCGACAAAACATATAGGGGCCGGGGTATCGGAAGAAAATTAATGGAGAAATTAGTGAATGAGGGCAGGGAAAAGGGACTTTCCGAAATCTTGCTCTTTAGTGCCGATAAAAGAATTGAGGCCATTAGTCTATATAAGAGCCTGGGCTTTCAACAAAAGGAAAGTAGAATCTATGTATTGAAGACGAGCTAAACGAAATCGACCTTAAATAAGCTAAGAGCCATCGCCAGGATTTATTCCAAATGCGGTGGTTTTTTGTTTTTCATGGATAATTTAAATTGATAGCGGTCTAGGAAATGTTTTGAAGTCCCCTCCCCAAAAGTTTGGTTTGGCGTTCCTTGGCCCAATAGGGAGTAAGGGTATAAAAGGTTAAATTATAACGGATAAATGGTAAGTTTCCATTAGACATTTTTTATTTGTCGGATTAATTCGATAATTAACCTGTCAATATGATGTAATCCTAACATATTCATGAAGCATAGTGTAGTTATTTTTATTACTTTTAAAAAATTGTTCCATAGGCAGCAATATTTTTCGCTTAGGCAATAATAAAAATTGTAATCGTAAAATAGAGATCCGGGGCATTCCGTATTCTTCGGAATGTTTTGGGATTTCCCATTAATATTTAAATCATGAAGAAAAAAAAACCGACCAAATCCAGTGCTTCGCGCCGATCTTTTATTAAAAAGGGAGCTATGGCTTCCTCTATTTTTATCGTTCCCAGGTTTGTACTGGGCGGTGTAGGCTATACCGCTCCCAGTGATCGTTTAAATTTGGCGGCCATTGGCTCGGGAGGGAAAGGAGCAAGTGATATTCGCAATGCCTCGGTAGGGGGCCGGGAAAAAGTGGTGGCCCTATGCGATGTGGATTTTTCCGGATCTGCCTCCAAATCGGTGGAATTATTCCCAAAGGCAAAATTGTACAGCGATTATAGGGAGATGCTGGATAAACAGAAGGGGATAGATGCCGTTACCATTTCCACCCCAGATCATGTGCATGGACCGGCCGCAGTATATGCCATGGAGCGGGGCATACATGTATATGTTCAAAAACCCATGACCCATAATATCCGGGAAGCAAGGATATTGACGGAAATGGCCAGGGATAAAAAAATTGTAACCCAAATGGGGAACCAAGGGGGGTCCAATCCCCTATTGGGAATGGTCCAAAAATGGGTCGATTCCGGAGTACTCGGCAAGATTTCCAAAGTGCAGGTGTGGACCAATCGCCCCGTATGGACCCAAGGGGGCGCCATGCCGGAACCAGACCCCAGCCTTAAACCAAAGGACCTTAATTGGGATCTCTGGTTGGGACCGGCGGAATTAAAGCCCTATACGCCAAATATGCATCCATTTAGTTGGAGGGGCTGGTGGGATTATGGTACGGGAGCCCTTGGCGATGTCGGATGCCACCTGATCGATATCCCGTTCAGGACCTTGGGATTAAAATATCCTACTGACGCCGAATGCAGCATAGGAGTGCTTTATGCGGGAAGAGGTGCAGAGTATCACCCGGAGGGATGTCCTCCTTCTTCCTTTATTACCCTGCATTTTGCCGGAACGGAGAAGAGCGGATCCCCGATAGAAATGACATGGAGCGATGGCGGTATTAGGCCTGCGCACCCCGATATTATTCCCGCGGACGATGAAATAGGCGGACCGGGAGGTCTAAATGGCGTATTGATCATCGGGGAGAACGGAATCATCTCTACCAATATTAACGATAGTGCACCATTGACTCCAAAACTATATCTTAAGGACGGTACCAAGGAATTTGGTCCCGAAACAGGACCAACGGATGAGCCGGAATACGGTCATCAGCGCCTATGGGTGGATGCCTGTAAAGCGGGCTTTGGCAGCAAGGAACATTTGGGGCTTACCTCTTCCTTTGATTATGCGGGACCAATGACGGAAACTGTTTTAATGGGGAATTTGGCCATTCGCAGTTATTTACTGCGAAGGGAAAATGAAAAAGGGAGAATGGAATTCTTTGCCCGTAAAAAATTATTGTGGGATGGGGAGAATATGCGCATAACCAACCAGGAAGAGGCCAATCAATTTGTAACCAGGACCTATAGGGAAGGTTTCGTGGTATAGTCTATATAAATTTTGAAGTGGAACACCCTTAAGACCTTATAATATATGGTTTTAAGGGTGTTTTTTTGGAGGGCTATATCGTTGGCCGATTTATGGGTAGATCAAGGGTTTCCTTAACTAGATCTTTTATTATATTTGCGCTCAAAAAGAAAGATATGACCCGAATATTTTTTGTGTTGATGGTTTTTGCCATCTCTATTTCCTGTAGCGATGATAAGAACGAGGAAACGGATTTTGTAGCTAAGAACGAATTGGAAATTACCAATTATATAGAAAAACATGGACTGCTTGCAGAAAGGAGCAATAGTGGTCTATATTATGTGGTAAACGAAGAAGGTGAAGGTATCAGGCCTACCGCTACCTCCAATGTTAAGGTGGCCTATAAGGGATATTATACCAACGGCAAGGTATTTGATCAAAGCAAGGAAGGGGTATCCTTTGGATTGCATGAGGTTATCAAGGGATGGACGGAAGGCATTCCTTATTTTAAGGAAGGCGGCAAGGGAATATTATTGGTACCCGCACATCTGGGATACGGTAATCGCGATTATAGGGATATCCCGGGAGGGTCGGTCCTTGTTTTTGATGTGCACCTGATTTCAGTAAATTAAAGAAAATTCCGCTCTTTAAAAGATTTCCTGCCTTTGGCGTTCATTATATGATAATTTGGCAAAACCGACCGTAAGGTTGGTTTTGAATTTTGGCAATGTCCGTTTTTGGGAAGGGGCGTCTATAAGATGTAGATTTAAACCGATGGGGTTCCCAAAAGAAATGGAAAAGAGTAAAGGAAATGGGCGCACCAGACTATTTGGTCTGTTGGGAGGTCACCTATTTTAGGAAAGAATCAAAATTGGGCCTTGCCACCATGATACCCGTATTGGCCTTCACCCCGTTTAGATAATCGGCCAAAGGTAGTTCGGAAAGTTCTACCGCCTTAGA
>DATGQM010000273.1:0-2603 GCA_035304205.1 Arenibacter sp.
CCCGGTTCGGAAGCCGGGTTTATCGCCAACGGCGACATTATCGAGGTTTTGGAAATATTTGCGATCAAGGAACTATATGGTTTCAAGTTTGCGGAGGTAAAAGTGAAGATGGTAGATTATCCCGACCAAAAACCATTGGAAACGGTATTGCTATTGGATACCATTAAGGCAGAAACCCCTTCCCTGCCCTATGAGGACTCCAATAGGCTGTATCTGGAGATTATGAAGGACTATGCCCATCTTTCCTCCAAATACAAGAAATTTTTGGCCGTAAAGAACAATAAATATTTTAATGCGCTACAGGTAAAATTTTCCTATGCCATAACCTGCCATAAATCGCAAGGGGGCCAATGGAACACGGTTTTTGTAGAACAGCCCTACCTTCCGAATGGTGTGGACAAAGAATACCTAAGGTGGCTATATACCGCCGTTACCCGTGCCAAAAGCAAGCTCTACCTTATCGGGTTCAAGAACGATTTTTTTGTTGATCGGGAATAAGTTATAGTCGACAGTAAGGCGGTTGCAGTTGACAGTATTTTCTAACCTTACTTCTATACCTAAACTTTTGTGATGCTGAATTTGAATTTGAGTTTGAATTTGAACTTTTTAACCCGGATCTCAACTCAAAAGTGTAACTTTGCAAGTTATTTAAACCACTTCTTATAAAAAGATAATCGATTGAAGACCATTGCAATGATACCAGCCAGGTACGCCGCTTCCAGGTTTCCGGGAAAACTGATGCAGGATCTGGGCGGAAAACCGGTCATTTTAAGGACCTATGAGGCTACGGTAAACACACGTTTGTTCAGTGAAGTCTATGTAGTTACGGATAGTGACCTGATATTTAGGACCATAGAGGATGGTGGCGGAAAGGCGATGATGAGCATAAAGGAACACGAATGTGGCAGTGATCGGATTGCGGAGGCAGTGGCCGATATGGAGGTCGACATCATTGTAAATGTGCAGGGAGATGAGCCGTTTACCGACCGAAAGAGCCTGGAAAGTGTATTGGGGGTTTTTGAGGGGGATACCCAAAAGGAAATAGATCTGGCCTCCCTAATGGCCAAAATTACCGATTGGGAGGAAATAAGCGACCCCAATACCGTAAAAGTAATCGTGGACCACAGGAATTTTGCACTGTATTTCTCGCGTTCCCCGATTCCCTATCCCCGTACCAAGGAAATTGCCCCGTCCTATTACAAGCACAAAGGGATTTATGCGTTTAGGAAAAGTGCCCTGATGGATTTTCATAGACTGCCCATGCTACCATTGGAATCTACGGAAAAAATAGAGGCCATCCGTTATTTGGAATATGGGAAAAAAATTAAAATGGTAGAATCCAATGTATCCGGAATAGAGATAGACACGCCCGAAGATCTGGAAAGGGCCATAAAGGAATGGAGGTAGATTTCAGCAATATCAAGGTTATCGGCTTCGATGCCGATGATACTTTATGGGTCAATGAAACCTATTTTAGGGAAGCGGAGGAACGCTTTGCCAGTTTATTGGAGGGCTATGAGACCAAAAATAAGATCGATCAGGAACTGTTTCTGGTAGAGATCAAAAATCTGGACCTCTATGGCTATGGAATAAAAGGTTTTATGCTCTCCATGATCGAATCTGCCTTGGATATTTCAAATAATAAGGTTTCCCAGGCAACGCTTTTGGAAATTTTGAATCTAGGTAAGGAGATGATAAATAAGCCGGTGGAATTGCTGGAAGGTGTAGAAAACGTATTGGAACGGTTGGTGGATCGATATCGTCTGATCGTCCTGACCAAAGGCGACCTTTTGGATCAGGAACGCAAACTGCAAAGATCGGGACTTTCCAAATATTTTCATCATGTTGAAGTATTGAGCGAAAAAAAGGAAGAAAATTATTCCAACCTTTTGGACCATCTAGAAATAAATAAAAATGAATTTTTGATGATTGGCAATTCCTTAAAATCCGATGTGCTGCCTTTGATCAATATTGGTGCACAAGCGGTCCATATCCCGTTCCATACCACATGGAAACACGAGGAAGTGCCCTTTGCCGATAAATTGAACGGACATCTTACCCTGTCGGGCATATCCGAAATTTTAAAATACCTCCAATAGTACAATGAGCATGGACATCTATTTAAATACAAGGCATATACCCCAAACAATGAATCGGTACAAAAATTTTCCCATGGTTCCACGGGTAATTTTTGGAACCGGTAGCTTTGACCAATTGGGCGAAATTTTAATGCCCAAACGGAGCAATCCGGAGTCGCCGTTTATCTTTCTTGTGGACTCCGTGTTCGAGGGCACGGCCCTGCCGGGCAGGATTCCCCTGCTGTTCAACGATAGGATTATTTTTATTTCCGCCGATGAGGAGCCCAAGACCGAACAGGTAGATGCTCTGGTAAAACGGATAAAGGACAGCTTTTCCGAATTGCCGTCAGGAGTTATCGGAATCGGGGGGGGGACCCTCATGGATCTGGCGAAGGCCGTGGCCATTATGTTGACCAATGAAGGGAGTTCTGCGGAATACCAAGGGTGGGACCTGGTAAAAAAACCTTCCATATACCACGTTGGGATACCTACTATAAGTGGTACCGGGGCAGAAGTTTCTAGGAC
>DATGQM010000274.1:0-3708 GCA_035304205.1 Arenibacter sp.
CGATCGTATAGAGGTCATAACCAACCCTTCGGCCAAATATAATGCGGAAGGCACCTCCGGTATTATCAATATCGTATTAAAAAAAGAAGAGAGGGAAGGCCTTAACGGTGCGGTAACCTTAAATACGGGTGCGCCCAATAATCATAGTTTGGGGCTGAGCCTGAACAGGCGGACCGAAAAATTTAATTTGTTCAGTCAGTTAGGGGTAGGACGGAGAACGTTCCCCAATACCGACAAGACCGAAAACAGGAACCTTTTGGAAGGCACCACGATTAACAGTATAGGTGATAATGAGAAGAACGAGACCTTCCTCAATATTATTTTGGGAACCGATTACCACATCAATGACTATAATGTGGTTACGCTTTCCGGCCATTTTGCCTATGAATGGGAAAAGGAGACTTCCGATGCGGATTTCAATTTTTTTGATACGGACGATGAACTTACCGATAGCTATCATCGGCGGGAACTCACTACGGCCACCAACCCCAAATACCAGTACGAGCTACAATACAAAAAAGATTTTGAGGGTAACGAGGAACAGTCACTATTGTTGAGCGCAACGGGTAACCTTTTTGCCAAGGACCAGACATCCGACTATGAAAATAACGTAACGTTGGGCGGGGAAGCCGATAGGATGCAGAAGACCCGTACCGATTTTAAGGAGGCCGAATATACCTTTAAGGCCGATTATACCCATCCGTTCGATGAAAATTACACCTTGGAGACCGGGTCTCAATACCAGATCAACGATGTGACCAGCGATTATGCCGTCAGTGATCTGATCGGCGGAAGTTTTGTGGAAGATCCCGCATTGACCAATGTTTTTGAATGGGTACAAAAAGTGTTGGGCGTATATGGTACCGGTGCCTATGAAAGGGAGCAGTGGGGCGTAAAACTGGGGCTAAGGATGGAGAATACCGATCTGGGGACCCTTTTGCAGAATACGGATGAACGCAAGCAGCGTAATTATACCAACTTCTTTCCTAGCGGACATACTTCATATAAGGTAAACGATAATTTTTCACTTCAGGCCGGTTATTCCAAACGGATATTCCGACCCCGTTTGTGGGATCTTAACCCTTTTTTCAACATCCGGAACAATTTTAATATTAGCACGGGAAACCCAGACCTGTTACCGGAATATACGGATAGCTATGAACTGACCAGTATCCATAAACTGGGAAAGACTTCCCTGAATCTGGGCGTATTTTACCGGCATACGGAGGATGTGGTAGAGCGGGTAATCGTTTATGAAGACAATATAAGCACTTCAAGACCGGAGAATGTGGGGATTAACAACACGACGGGAATTGAGTTCAACGCTAAGTTTATTCCGATCAATTGGTTAACGTTGACCAATGATTTTAACTACAGCCATTTTATGCGGGAGGGAATGTTCGAGGATATGTCCTTCGATTTTAAGGGCAACCGCTGGTCTACCCGTCTTACGGGAAAAGTTAAGTTGCCAGCGGATATCGATATCGAACTGACGGGCGATTACCGTTCCGGGTACCGTACCGTACAGCAGGAGGTTTCCGAGAATATTTTTATGGATTTCGGGGCAAGAAAGAAAATTTTGAAGGGCAAGGCCGTGTTGAACCTGAGCGTTCGGGACGTGTTCGCCTCCCGGATTTTTGAGAGCATAACCGAGCAGCCTACCTATTATCTCCGAAATTATCGGGAGCAGGGCCGGTTTGTGACCTTCGGGATCAGTTTTGGTTTCGGCAAGGGCGAAGCGATGGAATTCTCCGGACAGAAACAGTTTTAGTGTTGAGTAAAGAGTATTGAGATGTGAGTATTGAGTAACTCGACAACCAGGTTCAAACCCTCAAAAAACCATCGCAAGCTTTTATAAATGCTTCTTTTCTGCGGACGGAGATTTCCAGTCTCGTATTATCCAAAAGGGTGACATAGCCGCTCTTGGCGTAGGCTTTGACATAGTTCAGGTTAATTAGGTGGGAATTATGGATCCTGAAAAATCCATAATCGGTCAAAAGCCCTTCAAAGTGTTTCAGTGTCTTGGAAACGGTATGCTTTTTTCCGCCCGTAATAAAAAGGTGCGTATAATTAATATCGGCTTCGCATCTGATAATATCCGATATATTTAGGAAGGCAAAACCTTCCTTGAACGGAACGGTTATTCTTTGGGGAGCGTGCGCGGAAGAAAGATGTGACAGCAATATATCGATCCTTTCGCTGACCTGTGTTTGTTCGATCTTACGGAAGGCCTTCCGAATTGCGGTGTCAAAATCTTCCCGCTCAATAGGTTTTAGCAAGTAATCGATGGCCGAAAATTTAAAGGCAGTTATGGCATATTGTTGGTAAGCCGTGGTAAAGATCAGACAGGAATTGGAAAAAGGGGTGGCGGAAAGAACGTCGAAGCCGGTCTTGTTATGTAGCTGTACGTCTAAAAATATGATATCGGGGCTTAGTGCCCTAATTCCTTTTATGGCCTTATCGGCCGTATCAAAACATACCGTTTTTATTTTGTCCGCATAGGGCTCCAACAGGTTTAGGATTCGGTCGGTGCAATGTTGTTCATCGTCTATTATGGCAATTGTCGTCATCGGCATTAATTTTAAAAGGCCATTTGCAAAGGGAGGCTGAGTTCAATTCTCGTTCCCGTATTATCAGGTTTATCAACGATCCGCAGCTCACCATTGGTGTTGCCCTGCCTATTAAGGATTTTTATACGATTTTCCGTAATGGCTATGCCCATTGACTTTTTTCTTGGTACGGATGTATTGTTGCCCCTCCCTATCCCATCATCATCGACACTGCACAATAGTATATTGCCCTTTTTCCTAAAACCGATGGTAATATGCCCATTATTTTCCTTGTCCTTAAACCCATGCCAGATACTGTTTTCTATAAAGGGCTGCAATATAAGCGGGGGCACGAGTATATTTTCCACATCCAGGCCTTCCTCCACATGGATGGTATATGAAAACTTGCCCGGAAATCTTTTGGTTTCTACCTGTAGGTACAATTCGATAAAACTTAGGTCTTCGCTCAACGGAATCTCCCTATGCTCCGAATTTTCGAGCACGGTACGCATCAGTTGGGAAAATTTTGCAAGGTAATCGTGGGCGGATCGGTTGTCGTTTTTCAGGATATAGTCCCCAATGGAATTTAGGGAGTTGAAAATAAAGTGCGGGTTCATTTGTGCACGAAGGGCCTTTAGTTCGGTATCCGAGACCAGGGCCTGAAACTCCGCTTCCCTCTTCTGCCCCAAGGCATCCTTTCGACGTTTGTATAGGACAAAGCCCGATACCAAAGCTATGACCAGGCCTATTCCGCTCCCAATAGAAACCCTTTTGATATCGGTTTGCCGTTTAATCTCGGCTTGGGCCAGGGAACGTTCCTTCTCAAAATTAAACGCCATTTGTTTCCGGTTGATCTCTACTCTCCGGTTTTGATTGTTGAGGCTGTCCTTGAAGGCCGAATATTTAATATGTGCCTCTAGGGCGTTCCGGTAATCGCCTTTAGAGGTGAAAACATCCGCTAATGTCCCCCAAGCCGATTTTTGCAGGAAAAGATTGCCCTGCATTTCGCTGAGAGTTAGCGACTCCCTGGCATAATTTTCGGCTTTTTGGTAATCATCCGCACCCAGATATGCCATAGCGGCGTTGGCATATGCGGTAGGACGTACAAATTCGATCCCATGGGTTTCTATCAGTGCCAGACCTTCTACTGCCGAAGCTA
>DATGQM010000275.1:0-6946 GCA_035304205.1 Arenibacter sp.
TCCTTATTTATAACAATGCTGCCGTCCCTGTCCAACAAGTAGGATCGGGGGGGCTTACTACCATCAACGGGCATGGGGTCGCCCTCTATGGAATAGGTTATCGGAAAGGTAAATCCCTGTTCCTCCATAAATGTTTCCACCGGCTCCCTTTCCTCATTGGTAATGATGTAAAAATCCACTTTTCCCTTATAATCGTCATATAATTTCTGGATTCCCACTAATTCGGCGTGACTAGGAATGATCCATGATCGCCAAAAATTTATAAATACCACCTTGCCCTTGGACTTTTTGAAGTTAAAAAACCGCCAATCGGCATCCTTTAATTTCCAATTGTAATTCATGACCCGCTCCCTATTGACCTCTTTGGTTACATGGGGCGAAAATGAAAATAGCTTGTTCAACAGCACCTTGCTATAATCCCCTAACGGCGTTATGAAAAATGAGAGGATCAAAGCCATGATGGCAATGTTAAAAACTGTTTTCTTGCGCATCTTCATATAATTTATACCGATGTAAAACTAAAAAACTCCCGATGAATATCAGGAGTTTTTATAAAGTATTTACAGGAATGCCTTAACTGGCATTCTCTCTTTTGATTACGTTAAGGGCAGAACCCTCCTTAAACCATTCTATTTGTTGTTGATTATAGGTATGGTTTAATTTTATAACATCCTTTTTACCATCCGAATGCACCAATTCCAACGTAATCTGTTTCTCCGGGGCAAAATCGGCTATGTCCACAAAGTTGAGTATATCGTCCTCCTGGATCAGGTCATAATCATTTTCATTGGCAAAAGTAAGGCCCAACATCCCCTGCTTTTTAAGGTTGGTCTCATGGATACGTGCAAAGGACTTTACCAATACCACTGCCACGCCCAAATGTCTAGGCTGCATGGCCGCATGTTCCCGGGAGGAACCTTCCCCATAGTTATGGTCGCCCACTACTACCGTTCGGATCCCGGCGGCCTTATATACCCGCTGCGCATCGGGTACCCCGACATATTCGCCGGTAAGCTGGTTCTTTACAAAATTGGTCTTCTTATTATATGCATTTACGGCACCGATCAGGGTGTTGTTGGCTATATTGTCCAAATGGCCCCTGTATCGCAACCAGGGTCCGGCCATAGAAATATGATCGGTAGTACATTTACCAAAGGCCTTGATCAATAATCGGGCACCTTGCAGACTTTCGGGCCTAATAGGAACAAAAGGCTCCAACAATTGCAAACGCTCCGATTTGGGGTCTACTTTTACCACTACCTGCGAACCATCTTCCTCTGGTGCAAGAAAACCTGCATCTTCCACCTCAAAGCCGTTGGGGGGCAGTTCCAGTCCCATCGGTTCGTCAAATTTTACCTCTTCCCCATCCTCATTGATCAGGGTATCGTTCATGGGATCAAAATCCAACCTCCCGGAAATCGCTATTGCGGCCACCATTTCGGGAGAACCTACAAAGGCATGGGTATTCGGATTTCCGTCCGCACGCTTGGAAAAATTACGGTTAAAGGAGTGTACTATGGTGTTTTTTTCATCGCCTTTAAGGTCGCTACGGTCCCATTGACCGATACAGGGCCCGCACGCATTCGTAAAAATGGTAGCGCCCAGGTTTTCAAATATATCCAACAGTCCATCGCGTTCAGCGGTAAAGCGTATCTGTTCGGATCCAGGGTTTATTCCGAAATCGGATTTGGATACTATCTTTTTATCCACGGCTTGTTGGGCGATAGAGGCCGCCCTTGTAAGATCCTCATAGGAAGAATTGGTACATGACCCAATTAGGCCCCAATCTACCTTGATCGGCCAACCGTTGGCCCTTGCCTTTTCGCCCAATTCCCCTACCGGCGTAGCCAGATCGGGAGTAAAGGGTCCATTTAGGTGGGGTCTCAGCGCATTTAGATCGATTTCGATCAGTTCATCGAAATATTTTTCGGGCTGGGCATACACTTCGGGGTCTGCCGTTAAGTGTTCGCTTATGGCATTGGCCGCATCGGCCACATCATTACGGTCAGTTGCCCTCAGATAGCGTTCCATGGAAGCGTCATATCCAAAGGTAGAAGTGGTCGCCCCTACTTCCGCACCCATATTACATATAGTACCTTTACCGGTACAGGAAAGGTTTTCGGCTCCTTCCCCAAAGTATTCTATGATAGCTCCGGTACCTCCTTTTACGGTCAGGATTCCCGCTACTTTTAAGATGACGTCCTTGGCCGAGGTCCAACCGGAAATTTTACCCGTCAATTTTACTCCGATAAGCTTGGGGAACTTCAACTCCCAAGCCATACCGGCCATAACATCTACGGCATCCGCTCCTCCTACCCCTATGGCCACCATTCCCAATCCACCTGCATTAACGGTATGGGAATCGGTCCCGATCATCATTCCCCCTGGGAAGGCATAGTTTTCCAAAACTACTTGATGGATAATACCCGCACCCGGTCTCCAAAATCCCAATCCGTACTTATTGGAAACGGATTCCAAGAAATTAAAGACTTCCGCACTAGTGGTGTTGGCAACCTTCAAATCGGCTATCGCCCCGCTTTTCGCCTGTATAAGATGATCACAATGGGTAGTAGTGGGCACGGCCACCTTGGGTTTTCCCGCCTGCATAAATTGTAGCAGGGCCATCTGTGCGGTGGCATCCTGCAATGCGATTCGATCGGGCGCAAAATCTACATAGTCCTTTCCCCTTTGGAAAGATTTGGTGGGGTTCCCGTCCCAAAGGTGGGAATATAAAATTTTCTCAGAAAGTGTTAAAGGTCTACCAACGATCTCACGTGCCTTATCTACACGCTCTGCCATGTTAGCATACACCTTCTTGATCATTTCAATATCGAATGCCATTATCTATTCTGTTTTTGATTACAATAATCTCCAAAAATAGGAAAATACCGTAGGTTAATAAAATTTTTGGAACAAGAATGACCCAATTTTATATTTTTACAAAAAACAGTACCTACATAAAATTGGAAACGCAATAATTCGGCTTTATTAAATGGGAAAACGAATACTCCGCTTGTTCAAAGTTTAAAGTTTAAGGTTCAAAGTTAGTCCGGTAAGCGTTAAGCAGTAAGCAAGCTCAAAGTCGGAAGACTTTGAGCAGCCGTATTGAAGTTCAAGATTGCGGTTAGCGGTAGGCGTTAAGCGGTTAGCCAAAAGCATACTGCCTATAGATTACAAGAGCTTTAGAATAATATCCGCTTCGGAAATGCCCTCTGCCTCTGCCTTATAGTTTTTGATGATCCTATGCCTAAGGATACCCATGGATACGGCCTTGACATCCTCTATATCCGGAGAAAACTTTCCATAGACCGCCGCATTGGCCTTAGCCGCCAAAATCAGGTTCTGGGACGCCCTGGGGCCTGCTCCCCAATCTATATATTGCTTCACGAAATCCGAAGCGGTACCCTGATCGGGCCTAGTGCTGTTTACCAATCTCACGGCATACTCCACTACCTTGTCCGGGACGGGGACCCTACGGATCAGATGTTGTATTTCCAGAATTTCCCCCGCCGATAAAAGGGAGTCTATTTTTGGGGCATGATCGGAAGTAGTCCCTTTTACTACCTGTATTTCTTCTTCTATAGAGGGATATTTAAGCTCGATAGCGAACATAAACCGATCCAATTGCGCTTCGGGCAAAGGATAGGTCCCTTCCTGTTCGATGGGGTTCTGGGTGGCAAGGACAAAATAGGGCAGATCCAATTTATACGAATTCCCCGATATGGTCACCGCCCTTTCCTGCATAGCCTCCAAGAGCGCGGCCTGGGTCTTGGGCGGGGTACGATTTATCTCGTCCGCCAGGATAATATTAGCAAATACCGGGCCTTTAATGAATTTAAAATTCCGGTTTTGATCCAGCACCTCACTGCCCAGGATATCACTGGGCATTAAATCGGGAGTAAACTGGATCCTTTTAAAATTGAGTCCCAATGCCGAGGCGATGGTATTCACCATCAGGGTCTTTGCCAACCCGGGGACACCGATCAAAAGGGAATGTCCACCGGTATAGATAGAAAGCAGCAGTTGGTGCAGCACCTCTTCCTGCCCGATAATGACTTTGGCTATTTCTTGCTTAAGGTCTTTGTTCTTTTCTACTAAACCCTTGATTGCAGCTATGTCCGACATGCATTTATTCCTTTATCCAATTATTGGCAAAGTCACAATCCTTACTTGCTGCGTTAACACTTACATAGGTATCCTTAATATGGTCGTCCATCCATTTTTTAATGGCATTGTATTGCTTTTCCCTTAGGGCCAATTCCTGTATCTTGATATAGTCTAGGGAAAAATCGGCCACATGTTCATCATAACGGTTGGTGACCTTCATTATTTTATATTTGGGCCCACCGCCCCTTGGATCGTTTTCCAAGATTGGTCGGGTAATCTCATTGTCCTTAATATCCCTAACTTGGTTGTAAAAGGAAGGCTCCATTTTTGTCAGTTCAAAACGGGAACTATAATCGGAGGGATTGCGCAAAAGGCCGCCATCGAATTTCGTTTCCTTTTCATCCGAGAAATTCAGGGCCGCTTGGGCAAAGGTGAACTTCCCGTCCAATACGCCTTGCCTAATACTATCCAGTTCCGTACGGGCCTTGTCCAGCTGGGCCTGGGAAATCTCGGGGGAAATCAGAATATGCCTTAGATCCAGCTCCCGTCCCCTGATCTTTTCCACATAAATGATGTGATAGCCAAAGGGGGTTTCGAACGGATCTGATATTTCACCCTCCCGCAAGCTAAAGGCTACATCCTTGAACTCCTTTACAAAGGGGGTTTCCCGGCTCATACTATAAAATCCGCCCTTGGATTTAGATCCCGGATCCTGCGAGTACAGAATGGCCTTTACATTAAAACTGGCACCATTTTCCTCTATATCGGCCTTTATTTCGTTGAGCTGGTCGATAACCTTCTGCTTTTCCTCTTCAGAAGCCTTGGGTTCCTTTACGATCTGTGCAATTTCCAGTTCCGCCCCAAAAACCGGCCTTTCGTTTTCCGGGATCTTGTTAAAGAACTGTCTTACTTCCTCGGGAGTGATCTCTATCTCCGAAACGATCTTGTTCTGCATCTTTTCGGAAAGCATCCTCAGCTTGTTGATCTTATAAAGATCCTCGCGAAAACTGACCTCATCATCCTTTTTATAATAATCGAGTACCTTTTCTATAGATCCGATCTGGGCGACCAATTGTTGGATCTGCCTATCCCCTGTACTATTGATTTCATCATCAGACACCAAAATACTGTCCTGGACGGCCTGATGCGCATAAAGGCGATCTTCCATCAGCTTGCCCAAAAGTCCACATCTAGTAATATCCGCTGTGGAAGCTCCCTGACTTTTTAGGTCGATCAAGGTCTTGTCTATGTCCGATTCCAATATCACATAATCCCCTACCACGGCCGAAATTCCATCGATCTTTATCTTCTTAAAATTATTGATGGTATCACTTTTGGTCACTGTGGATTCCGCTAGGACCATCGCCGTTGGCTCTATCTGGGTATCGGGCAAATTTTCTGTTTCCTGTGCGCTTACAAGTCCCGTAAGCAATAAAAACATTAGGGACAACCCTGTTTTATTTCTTTTGTTCATATTTCTCAAATTCTTTTTCCTTAATACCTTCATCCAATATTTCTATCTCCAAATTTTTCATATAATTCAACTTCCTCCTATTCAGGAGAAGTTGTTTTATAGTGGGCTCCATGTATGAAAGGGGAGCGATATCGTTTACCTCCAAAATGTCGTTAATCCTTGCCAAATATACCCCTAAAGAGTCCTGCAATTCAAAAAATTGTGATTTTTTTAAGTACTTAGCCTGATTATCAACGGTTAAGACCGGGATTTCTTCCATAACACGGGCCACACTTACCCAGATAGAATCATTGAAGTTCATTTTTTTGAACTGCACGCTTATGGAGTCCAAATACCTTCTATCCGCTTCTTTAAAACTTTTCAATTTACTAGCTATAAGGTCCTTATCCAAATTCTGTCTTGGTAATTCCACGAACCTCAACTGTACTATCCGTTCCTTTAACCTAAAATTTTCTTTAGATCTTTCATAGAACTCCTGTAATTGCGAATCGGTAATAGTAGTGTCCTGGGACTTTAGGACCAGGGCTTCCTTATAGGCACTGGTATATAGATCGGTACGGTAATTGGCAACCAGGTCTTCAAAAACTTTCAACCTTTCCTGCGGAAGGTTTATTTTGGCCTTGGAAAGCAACAATTGCTTATAGGCCCAATTATCTATGTAATTACCAACGAACGCGGCACTATCCGCTTTGGACATATTATCCAATTTGAGCATACGCAGGTCGTTTTTATACAAATAGGCCTCCCCCACTCGAGCCACCGGAACCTGATCGTGCTTTTTCTTAAAATAGGAATCACAGGCCATAAAAATACAGGGCAATAACAAACAGCCCGTAAGTATCCGAATCCTTTTAAGTTTTGGTCTATAAAAATGCATGCGCAAATTTAACAATTAAGCAATGTTGTGCAAGTTCTCAATTTTTAATAAAACTACCTTGCATTTAACAAATTCTTTACAGGCTTTCTTTTTCCTTTATTGTTAATTTTGTTCCATGGAAGAACGGAAAATAAAATTGATCTGGGACTTTAGGGGGGGTGCCGCCCAGAAAACGGCCGAACACCATCAGATCCATCTGCAAGAATATATTTTATCCCAAAATTTGGCACTGAACATTACCGGCCATGAAATAATCAGCGATATACATGCCATTGCCTTCATGGTGGTAAACGAAACCGGGATGATCACCGTTAGGGATGCCCTAAGACCACATCGAGGGGAGGTATATGATGAATAATGTAACAATGGTCCAATGTAGCAATTTGAAAATTTGTTGATTTGTAGATTTGGAAATGGGACAATGTAGCAATTTGAAGATTTGTTGATTTGTTGATTTGAAAATGGGTTTTTATTGTCCATGCTTGACG
>DATGQM010000276.1:0-4523 GCA_035304205.1 Arenibacter sp.
AACCTTATCGGGAAGGACGTTATGAATGGCGAATTGCCCGCCGATGAGAAATGGCTGGGCAAGATCGTTTCGGATATCTCTTATTACAACGCCAAAAATTATTTCGATTTTAATAAGCAATAAGCGATAAGCAATAAGCGATAAGCAATAAGCATTATGCTTGAATGTCGAATCCGCTGCGCAAAGTCTCCCGACTTTGAGCTTGTTTTGTTATAAATGCTTTAAGAGATAAGCAAAATGCTTTAAGCTTGATCTATGGTTCCTGCCAACTGCAACTGCCGACTAATTTTAAGGGCCTAGTTTATTTGCCCGGGATTTCCATTGGGCTATCGTCCACTTTCAGGTCACCCACGACATATTGCAGGCCGTCCAGAAGGAATTGCAATAGGTCCGGGTTATCCAGGCTTTGGGCATTATGCGAAGGGGAACTGTAAAATACCCTTCCTTTACCATGTCGTTTGATCCAGGAAACATAAATAGTGTTGTTGCTGACCGCTTCCCTTACCCCTTCCAGTTTATCGGCCTCTATGTACAATAGGGGCCTAAAATTATAATCAAAATAGGCGTTCTTAAAGAAATAGGGTTCATCTACATGGGTAAGGCCCTTTCCTTTGAACGCTTGTACCAAGGGATGCCCGGGATCTACTTCCTTTAGGTGCATTTGCTGTTGTTTGGGATGATAATCAAAGCTGCCACCTGTCATTTTACTAAATTCCGCAGAGTTGTTCTGTACCGTAATTGCCCCGTGCAATATCATGAGGCCTCCTCCCTTGGCGACATATTCGATCATATTGTGTTCGTATTGTTGGGCCAATTTCACAATTGTATGGTCGGCCAAGCTTGTATTTTTCTTTAACAGGTCCCAGAACAAATCTCGCTTGGGTCCCGCAGGATTGGAATTATTTAGGATAACGGCATCGTATCGTTTTAGGTTTTTCTTTTCAAAACTGCTAATATCGTAGGCAATAGTGACCTCAAAGATGCCCGACTTTCTCGCTAATATTTTGAGCATTTCGTTGTTGTGGGGGGCTGTCCAATGGTAAAAGCCCGTATGTTGGGAGAAGACCAATATTTTTTTGGGGCTTGCCTTGACCCTGGGCGCAGAAGGGGCCATGGCCTCCATTTTGGCAAGCCATTCGTTGGATATTGGAAATTCATCCAATTGTTGTGCCGATAGGGAGATGGGGAACAATTGAAGTAAGGTCAAGTTAAAAATAGACCAGGCTAATCGTTTCATTTTGTCATTGATTTTTTTGGATTGATGATTCCCTAATAATTAATTTATGCCTTAGGGTGATGGAATTTGCGGGCTGCAGATCAATACTGCCCTTTAAATGTCCGATTATGCTTTGGCCCGCCATAATGCCCATTTCGTATCCGGGATAATCGATGGTGCTCAAAGTTGGGGTGATCAGTTCCGAGATGGGGTCGTTGTTAAACCCTACTATTTTGATATCGTCGGGGATTTTATAGTTTATTTTTTTTAATTCCTTTATACAATGGGCGGCAAAAGTATCGTTGGCTACAAAAATTCCGTCAATACGATTTTCTGAATTTTTAATATGTTCCACTACTTCAAATGCCTTATCGGGATTAAGGTCCGATTCGAGGAGATTCGAATTATGAAATTTAATATGGTGCTGGGCAAGGGCCTCCCTAAAGCCCTTAAATCGCTCCGAATATACATTTCTTGTTAGGTCGCCGCCTATGTATAAAAGATTTTTGCAGCCTTGTTGGATCAAATGGTCGGTGGCTTCATATCCGGCGGACCTATTGTCGATGATCAGTGTAGAACAATTCGGCAGATTTTGTACCCGATCCAGAAATATAAGTGGAATATTATTTTTTATATAGGGCATAAAATGATCGTAATCGGACGTATTGAAGGCCAAGGAGACCAGAAGGGCATCAACACCGCTATTATATAGGGTCCGGGCATTTATTTTTTCCTTTTCCATCGATTCCAGGGATTGGCTAATGATCAAGTTATAGCCCGCTTCGGTCGCTATTTTTTCAATACCGGCCAAAATGGTCGACTGAAAATGGGAATTGAGCCTGGGCACGATTACACCAATGGTATTGGTCTGTTGTTTCCGGAGGTTTGCGGCAAATTTATTGGTCTTATAGCCCAATTCATCCGCTTTTTTAATTACCCGTTGCTTCGTCCTCTCGCTGATGGACGGATGGTCGTTCATGCTTCTGCTAACGGTTCCCGGGGAAACATTTAGTGTTTTGGCCAAATCGTAAATGGTTATTCTTTTCTGCATGATCTCCCGGATTGCGCAAGGGGCGCAACAAATCTATGCAATAAATTCGAGAGTCGCTCTTCTGTGTATGATATTTCTAAATGTCAATGTAATATCATTGTCCTTTGAATTACTTGATAATGATTTTGGTACAATTTTCATCGTATTTGTTTAATTTTAATGCAATCGGTTGCGTGATTAATCGGGATTTATTAGATTTGACTTTTGGAGGGCAATTTTATATTTTATATTCCGTCCAGAATAATCTTGGTGATATTAACCCATCAATTTTATAAACCGACCATTCAAACCTTATAAAATGAGATATGCCATTCTTTGTTGCATCGTGCTTATCCTGAATTCCTGTAGTGAAAAGGAAGTCCATCGATTTAAAATAGGGGAAAGCAATGGAATTTCCCTGGCCGGTCCCATTGTTTTGAATGCCGAACAAATCGGGATGTTAGAATTGAATCTAGGGGATAATCTTATATTGACACAGGCCGGAAATCCCGTATCCTACCAGTTAGATACGGTCCTGCGGCAGATCTCATTTGTACATCTACCGGAAAATGGGGAAGATTATGGGTTCTTGGAAATAGCGGCTTCGGTAGATGGGCCCGAGGGAATGAAGGTGACGAGGGACGATGGCGACCTCCATGTGTCCAAGGAATCTATGCCCTTACTTACCTATCGGTACGGAATGACCTATCCCCCGCAAGGAGTGGACTCCATATTTGGAAAATCGGGATATATCCATCCTTTGCTTTCCCCATCGGGAGATACCCTTTCCAGGATCCAGCCCCCGGACCATTATCACCATTACGGTATTTGGGGACCTTGGACCCATACCCAGATCGAGGGAGAGCGGGTAGATTTTTGGAATCTGGCAGAGGGACAGGGAACGGTACTCTTTAAGGATTTCAATGCTGTTTTTTCGGGGACGGTCTATGGAGGGTTCAATGCCCATCAAGAACATATCGACCTAAGGGCTCCCCAAGAAAAAAGAGTGGCCTTGAACGAAGATCTGGAAATCAGGGTGTGGGACTTGGGTCGCCCCGATCGTTATATGGTAGACTATACGACCTCTTTCAGTACACCTTTAAGATCAGGGATCCTTTTTGAAGCCTATCGCTATGGTGGTGGCATCGGTATGCGTTTCACGGAACGTTGGCATAAGGATAATAGTACCGTGCTTACTTCGGAAGGTAAGGACAGGCTTAGTGCTGATGGTACCAACGCCCGTTGGTGTATGGTTACTGGGCAGGCAGCAAACGGAAATGGCACAAATGGAATCCTGTTCTTGAGCTACCCTAAAAATAAGTCGCACCCGGAGCCCATGCGCGTCTGGCCTGTGGATGCCAATGGAGGGAGGGGCGATATGTTCTTTGAATTCTGCCCCATCCGCCACGAGGAATGGAAGATAGAACCGGATAAAGCGTATAACTTGAAATATAGGATGGTGGTCTTTGAAGGGGAGCTTTCGGTGGAAGAGGCCGAAGCCTATTGGAAAAACTTTGCGGAACAGCCCGTAATAATTAAAGAGTAAAATTTCATTCCGAACTAGAAAGTAGTTTTAAGTTTTTAGAACATTCATTTTCGGTATTGCGGATAATAAATAACCCTTTAACCATATAACCGTATAACCATCTAACCCTTTAACCTGATATGGAAAGAAGAAAATTTATCAATAATTCCTTGTTGACCACTGCGGCCGTCGTAGGATTCCCGACTATCGTACCAGCGAGTGTATTTGGAAAAAATGCGCCCAGTAACAAAATCAATATCGGGCAGATCGGATGTGGACGGATCGCACGTGACCACGATATCCACGATACCATCCGTTTTGATCAAACCCGTTATGTTGCGGTCTGCGACGTGGATTCCAGTCGGGCCGCAGATGCCAAGGTATTGGTGGATAAATTCTACCAAGGGAAAACGGGGAAGACCAAGTATATGGATACCAAGATCTATGAGGATTATCGGGAAATGTTGCTTAATAAGGACATTGATGCGGTAGTTATCAGTACTCCGGACCACTGGCATTCCCAACCTGCTATGGAAGCTGCTTTGGCAGGCAAGGATATTTATTTGCAGAAACCTACTTCGCTCACTGTAAGGGAGGGGCAGCAATTGCGTGATGCGGTCGGGAAAACCGGTGTTATCCTACAGGTAGGGACCCAACAGCGGGCCATGCCCCAATTTAGGATCGCTGCCGAAATGGTAAGAAATGGCAGGATCGGAAAACTGCACACGGTGAAGATCGGCCTGCCAGGAGAC
>DATGQM010000277.1:0-3494 GCA_035304205.1 Arenibacter sp.
GGCGTTGTCCGAATATCCTGCGGTAAAACTGGCCCCGACCGCCACATAGGTAGTCAGATCAGCCTCTCCGGTAGAGAGTTCCGGTAGGGGTTCAATGATCGGCCCTTGATCACTATCGTCATCGCTACATGCAGTAAATCCAATAAGAATTGCGGAGAGTAGTACGTATTTTATATTTTTCATAATAGCACACATTTTATTAGTTATTAATGGTCCAGGACAGATAATACATGGACCCTATATATCCCGTACCGATCGCGGTGGTATATTCGTCGCCCAATAAATTGGCCGCACCTAACTTAAAGGTAGATTTTATACTGGGAATACTGTAATTGATCTGGGCGTCCACGGTATGGTAGGCCGGAATCTGGCCATCACCAAATGTGGCCTGCCAAAAGTAGGTATCGCTCCATCTCCAGGCCAGGTTGAAACCAAAATTTTTAAAAAGTTCCGTATTGCCAAAAGATGCCTTTACCTTATGCTCCGGAGTATTAAAATTGGTCTTGAAATCTGGGAATGCCCCTTGATCGAAATCCTGTTTGGAAAAGGTGTAACTGCCCCCTAGATCAAAATTACCCAAAACCTTGGTGGACATCCCTAGTGATCCCCCATAGGAATTAACATTCGCATCCGAATTGGTATAGGTCTGGTAAACCTTATAATCCCCATTTGCAATAGCGGCTACGGACAGCGCATTATCGCCTACTTGTCCGTACAATGGGGCAATAACGACCTCACCGGAGATGAAGTCCTTATAGGTACTGTAGTATACGCTCATATCTATTATCGTATTCTTTAGTTTTCCCCTATACCCGATCTCGGCAGAACTTACTTTCTCCGGGCTTACCACATCCGAATTACCTATTTCCAGGGCAGTCGGATTTCCCGTTGCCGCGAATTGTTGTACCGATGAGGCGGAATAAGAGTTGGTATAGGCTGCGCCACCTGTCTGGGTGAGCGTTGCGGGCTGTCCCATCAACTGACCGGAAGCACTTACATCATAGACCCTGGAGTACCGGTCCAGATTTGTGGGTGCGGAACCGACCAAGATCGCCCTTCCGGCATCCAATCCGATGAAGAGATCCTGCGTAGTAGGATTTCTAAATCCGGTCTGTACCGATGCCCTAATATTGTGATTTCTATTGACCGTAACCCCTGCGGAGAGCCGGGGCGATAAAAAACCATCAAAGAATTCGGATTTATCATAACGGAGGGAGCCGGTCAATTTTAACATCAGATTCTCATTAAGATCCAACTCTTTTTGCAACTGCGTATAGACCCCATATTCCGAATATTTAATACTACTATTATAGTCCGTATATATGGTCCCAAAAGAATTTAGGTCATAGGCCCGGTAAGAGCCTCCTACCTGAATGTCCAAAACATCCCAAAGGTGCGAAAAATTATAATTGGCATCGGAATGGTAATATTTTGACGCATCCTTAAATTGGGCGCCCGAAGCAAAATCGGGGTCTTTAATGATCCTATCAAAAACCGATTTAAATTCCGGTGTCCCTGGTTCCAACCTGCCACTTTCTGCCTGTGCCCTTGCAGCGACATGTGCCTGTTCATCCGTAGCACCACTAAGGGTAGCTCCCGCATAGGTCTGGATATATTCCCCGAACCATTGTTGATCCGGCTTCCAGGCCCTATTGATATTGATTCCCGCAAACACCATATCATAGGAATCCCCCGCCTTATCGGCCACTATATATCCCCGTATAAAAAAATTGTTGTTCCTTATTTCAAGTTTGTGCTGTTGTTGTGTAAAATTATCAATACTATATCTATTCGTCCCCTGGTAAATTGTTGCCCCGGTCCCCACTTTCCCCACATAGGCAATTTCAAAGTCATTGGCCCAAGGGCGATAATAAAGGCCCCAGTCGGCCTTTACGCTCTCCGCATTATAATCCGTGAGGTCACTTTCCGCATATCCCGTCCTACTTACCACCACATCGGGGATAATGCCCAAACCGCCCGAAGCGGCCCTTATATTGGTAGAGACCTCATCACCATAAATATTGTAACCGTCATAATCCAGACCGGCCCTTGTACTACTAGTACCCGGTTTGGCGGAATAGTTATTGGCTACCCAATCGGTTCCCTGCAAATAGGAAAAATTTACCTTTCCAGCGAATTTTTCACTAAATTTTAATGCGGCCCGTATCCCAAAATCCGTATAGGCATTATCCCCGGCAGCTTTTTGTGAGGTTATCCCCCTTTTCGCATAGGCACTTATCCCCGAATGGTCAAACGGACTTTTACTGCTCATAAAAAGAATACCGTTAAAGGCATTGGCACCATATAATGCGGATGCCGCCCCGGGAAGCAGTTCCACACTCTGTACATCGTTCTCGTTCATCCCTACCAAATTTCCAAGAGGAAAGTTCAGTGCCGGTGTAGAGTTATCCATCCCATCTACCAATTGCATAAAGCGGGTATTGGCAAAACTGGCAAATCCCCTGGTATTTATCGATTTAAAGGTAAGACTGTTGGTATTGATATCTACCCCCTTCAGGTTCTCCAGCCCATCATAAAAGTCTGCGGATGCCGTATTTCTTATTTCTTTCAGCCCGAAGCGTTCCACGGTAACCGGGGACTCAAAAATACGTTCAGGGGTCCTGGAGGCAGAGATCACCACCTCATCAAGGCTTGTCTGTGCTTCGTTCAATACCACAGAGACCGTTTGATTGTTCCCGGTAATGTTTACCGTACCGGAAACGAAGCCTATACTGGTAATATTGAGGACAAAGGGAGGAACCTCGCCCGTATTCAAGGTAAAATTTCCATCAAAATCGGTCACCGTTCCAATTGCCTTGCCAACGATTACTACGTTTGCCCCTGGAACCGGGACATTGTTCTGGTCCATTACATTCCCGTTTATAATGGTCTGGGAATAAGCAAATGTTCCAAACAATAAAAAGAATAATAGAAGAATCGGTCTCATATTGGGTTTAGGTTAAATTAGCATTAGTTTTTAATAATATTGTGTTAAGCCAATATACATTATTTTTCATTTCTACGATAAGAAATTCAATTAAATTATGCATGCATAGTATTTTTATCGTAAAATTCCATTAATTTTAATCAGTAATCGGCAAAAAAAAGTCCCCAAAAAAAACATCCATAAATCATAGCCTTTTAAGGCTATAATCTACGGATGTAATAAACACTATACTTTTTCTTCTATTCCACGGTAACGGACTTTGCCAAATTCCGGGGCTGATCTACATTACAGCCGCGCATCACGGCAATATGATAGGACAGGAGCTGTAAGGGTATGGTAGTTAACAGAGGGGTAAGGCTTTCCATGGTTTCCGGAACCTCTATAACATGGTCCGCCAATTCCTTGACCTGTTGGTCGCCTTCCGTAACCACGGCTATTATCTTTCCTTTTCTGGATTTGATTTCCTGGATATTGCTTACGATCTTCTCATAATGCCCTTTATTTATAGCTATGACCACTACGGGCATATGTTCATCTATAAGGGCGA